>JAFDHQ010000005.1 GCA_019308685.1 Deltaproteobacteria bacterium | reverse complement strand
AAGCTATTCAGTGAAAGAATGTATCTTGCTTTTCACCGGAATTACAATATGGAGGTGCGCATTGCCCGTTACCATAACATCTTTGGTCCTGAAGGGAGCTGGAACGATGGGCGAGAAAAAGCGCCTGCTGCAATCTGCCGTAAAGTAGCGATGGCAGAGGATGGAGGTGAGATTGAGATTTGGGGCGACGGGAAGCAAACGAGATCTTTTTTATACATTGATGAATGCCTTGAAGGATTTGGGGCGACGGGAAGCAAACGAGATCTTTTTTATACATTGATGAATGCCTTGAAGGCACTATCCGCTTAATGCGTTCTGACTGGACCGGGCCGGTAAATATCGGCTCAGATGAGATGGTTACAATTGATCAATTGGCGGATATGGTCATGGATATTGCAGGAAAGCAGTTGACCAAGAGGCACATTCCTGGTCCTTTGGGTGTAAGAGGAAGGAATTCGGATAACTGGCTCATTAATAAGAACTTAGGGTGGAAACCGTAAAAGTAGGAATAGAGAAGACGTTCTTCTGGATAGAAGAACAAGTAAAGATGAATGATTGAGTGAATAAATCTGTTTCGACCGAATGCGGTAAACCGTGTGATAAAATTAACAAACTTCAAAGGTGAGGTTGTGAAATGATGAAGAGAACTGTTTATAGGCTTATTTTTCTTGTCTATCCGCTTGTTGATTTTGCGATATTGGTGTTTGCAATTATGTTTTCCTATAAGCTTTACTGGATAATGGATATTGGCAAACACGTCTATTATCAAAACGTTCAAATTGTTCCCATAAGCCTTATATTTGCTTCAATTACGGTAATCATCATGCAGATTTTTAAAGTTTATAAAAATGAATCAAGCCTGCTCAATATGGAGGAAATAAAAAATGTGGTTAAGGGGATCTCTTTAAGCTTTCTCTTATTAGGTGTGATTTTAGTCTTTGGACAAATTAATATCTCAAGGTATGTTCTTTTGTTTTCATATATTTTTTCCTTAACATTTGTTGTTGCAGAAAAAATGGTTTTTTACCACATTTCTCCGTTTTCAAAATTTCTAAAAGGATTTCAAAAAAAAGTGCTGATTTACGGTGCCGGTGAGCTGGGCCGGGCGCTATTTCGTGAAATAGCCAATTCCCCTAAATTAAGAATAAACCCAATCGGTTTTATTGATGATGACCCCAATAAACGCAATTATGTATGTTATCAAAGTGGATTCAATTCAACCGATTGTATCAGGGTCCTCGGAAATCGGGAAGATATCGAGCGTCTAAAAAAAGTGTATGATTTTGACGAAATCTACGTTGCGATTTCAAATATAAACAATGACAAGTTAATTGAAATCTTGGATTACCTCAAAGCGAAAAACGTTAAAGCATCCTTTGTCCCCAATTTGTATAAAGTTTTCATGCATAAAGTGAGAATTGATAAGGTTGGAGAAATACCTGTTGTAAAAGAAGAAGAAGATTTTGAGCCGTTCTACTTAAGTTTCAAAAGGTATTTGGACATAATTCTGGCAGTGATAGCACTAATTCTGTTATGGCCTGTGTTTTTGATTATTGCGCTGGCAATAAAATTAGATTCAAAAGGACCGGCTATTTTCATACATGATCGAGTAGGGAAGGGTGGCATAATTTTTAAATTATTTAAATTCAGAACCATGTATAATGGCACGAATCCCTACACAGTAAACCCGACAGATCAGAATGATTCCCGCATAACAAGGGTCGGGAGGTTCTTGAGGAAAACAAGTCTGGATGAGATACCGCAGGTCATCAATGTTCTTAAAGGAGAAATGTCTTTTGTCGGGCCAAGACCGGAAATGCCGTTTATAGTGGAACAGTATAAAGAAATTCACAAAGAAAGATTAAAGGTGGTCCCCGGAATTACCGGTTTATGGCAACTCAGCATCCATGAAAACATGGATTATGACTTGTATTATAAAAAGAATGTATCATTTTTTCTTGACGTTGCAATTTTGATAGAAACGTTGATTTTTGCTTTTAAAGGCATATAGATCTGCCCCAGTGAAATACATTGCATTGTCGCTATCGCGAATTTCACAGGGTAAACAGATTACGCAGATTTTCGCATATTAAAAAAAGTAAAAGATGGGCGGCAAGAGGACGTACAAGATAATTGGTGCAGCTGAATCCCTATATTTCATTAAGAATTCTCTCTATCTCTGATTTCAAAATTGGTATATCGTCATTTGCTGTGAGCCATACTGTCTCAATATCTACTCCAAAATAATTATGAATAAGCTTATCACGCATACCTGCTATATCTTCCCAGGGGATATGAAAATACTTGCTTCGCAATTCAGAAGAGAGTCTCTTGGTCGCTTCACCAATGATTTCAATTTGCCGGATGACACCATCCTGAATCAAATGATTTTTTAGAAATGATTGCTCATCAATACCTTGGAGATATTCTTCAATCCTCATGATTGCATCAAATATGTGCTGAATATATACTGACTCATCATGATTCATAGATAATCCTTAGTTCTTTTTTTATTCGGCCTCGCAAATAGGGGCTAATTGATGCTTCAGTCAGCAATTCAACCTTTCTACCAATAGAGGTAGATAATTCTCTTTCCAATTTTACCAGAGTAAGAAGACTTTTTCGTTTAGAGAATTTTAATAGGAGGTCAATGTCGCTTTGGTCGGTAGCTTCCCCTCTTGCCATTGATCCAAAAACACCTATCATTGATGCATCATTCTTACGGCATATCTCGATAACTTTGGTTGTATCGAAAGCTAATTCTTCCATAACTTTTTTCCCGATAATTGTGCTATGTGCTAAACTAAAACATAAATATGGTTGATGTAGTATATGGAATCTACAATTACCAATGCATCTGAATTATTTATAGGATAACATACATGTATTTCAAACAAAATCAATTATAGAAAATTAATTCTATGATTTCAAATGTTTTTTAAAATAAATAAAATCTTATTGTATTCTTGCCTATCTCGGTACCATCAAAATGAGCTGCAGGCCGGGCGCAGATTCTTTCAGACCGAGATCCGCGGATTACTCCAAAATCGAAGATCTGCCGGCAGTTTGGAGGAATATTTTGGATAAAAACCTTCCCGGCTTTCATGTACATGTCAAGGCCCATTTCCAATGACATTTAGTCGAAGCATAATCTTTTTTATCATTGCAACCATCCCTGTTTTTTTTGCTGCGGTACAAGCGTGGATCTGGTCTTTTTACACGGCAGGTATTTTTGCCGCGTTTTTAATTCTGTTATGGCAAAATAGAATAAACAAGGCATGGCTTCCGGATAAGATTTATATTTTTGCTATGGGGGCATTCTATTTGGTGTGTTTGCTGCAGTGCCTTCCCCTTCCTTCCACTATTCTGTCTTTTTTAAGTCCCTTTAGACACAAAGTGCTGACACAATCCATGGCAATAATCCATGGGTCTGTTGGGTGGCAATCCATCAGCTATGCGTCACTGAGGTCATTGGCCTGGTGGACGTTTTTACTGGGTCTTTTATTGCTCTTTTTTATTTTCCGAATAACTTTTACATCTTCAAGGCATTTAAAAATATTGATTTATATCCTGCTGGTATTGGCAGCGGCTGAAGCCATATATGGTCTGATCCAGGCGTTGGTTCCTTCCCTGGGCGTTCTCTGGATTGATTATATTGAGGCCTATTTGGGGGATGCCCGGGGCACGTATATAAACCGGAACCATTTTGCCGGTTTTATAGAAATGATATTGCCTCTGAGTTTGGGATACACCCTGGCACTGGGCAACTGGAAGGAGAAACTGAGTCTTAAAGCATTGATGTCCACGGATCGACCTAATTTCCAGTTTTTTCTTACCATCGGGTTAGCGGTTATGGTACTGGCATTGCTGTTTTCCAAGTCCAGGGCCGGAATTACCGGGTGGGGTCTGGGCTTTTTAACCTTTGTTATATTGGTACATTCCGGAAGCAACGGAATACCCCGAAGTTTCTGGGTAATTACATCGATAATTATAGGCATGGTCGCTTTCTTCAGCTTTAGAATCGGTGTGGATCCGATTTTGGAACGGTTTTTAAAGATTTCCAAGGAGGCTTCACGACTCAATTTCTGGCGCGACAGTCTGGTGATCGTCAAGGACCACCCCTTTGGAATCGGTCTTGCAACGTTCAAGCAGGTGTTTCCGGTTTATAATGTCTCGACCATTTCTGAAAAAACGCTCTATTATGCGCACAATGACTATCTGCAATTACTGGTTGAAGCCGGGTGGATTGGCTTTTTGGCCCTTGTGAGCGGATTTTATATTTTTCTGGTGAGAAGTTTTCGCAAGGTCAGACGCATGCGCTTGCAAGCGGATCCGTTTCGATTTTTTCTTACCATCGGCGCCTTAAGCGGCCTGGTTTCCATAGCCTTTCACAGCTTCTTTGACTTTAACCTCCATATGCCGGCCAACTGCGTCTACTTTGTCATATTGATCGGGATTGTGGATGTATGTTTATGGCAGGGAGTTGAGGGAGTCCGCCAAACTAACGGCGGATAAAAAGGGAAGAGGGTGAAAAGGTAGGAAGGTGGGAAGGTTAGAAAATCAGAAGGTGGGAAGGTGGGGCGTTGAGAGGGGTAGAGGGTAAGAAGGAGTTTGATAATCTCGATGATGATTATGAGCAGATTATTGCAATGTTAAATTCAATGGAAATGGATGCGGCAAAGTTCTGTTACTAACCTTCTAATCTTCTGACCTTTTTATCCGCCGTTAGTTTGGAGGACTTACCTTCTAATTACCATGACATACAGATCCAAAACCATAATCGTTAAGAGCCTGGTTACGCTGGTTCTGGTTGGGTTGTCGGTGTGGCTTATGGTCCATAACTGGCAGTATCGGACCATATATCATGAAAATTACAGCTTTGGGACAAAAGATGCAGAACAGTTCAGACACTTTCCCCGAGCCCTTTATAATTTCGGCCTCAACGCCTGGTTTGAAAACGATTCTGATAGTGCCGCCCGATTTTTTCACCGGACCGTATTACAGGACGTTTTTTTCATGGATGCCTGGTTAAAGCTGGCCCAGGCTGAAATTGTTCTGGGAAAACCGGACAAGGCTCGAAATATATTACAGTTTTCAGACCGTTTGACGGATAAGGTGTATCGCTGGAAATGGGATCAGATCCTTTTGGCCTATGATCTGAGCATGGAAAAAATCGTTTTGAGTAACATCAATTTTTTGATCCATCACCGCAAAAAAATACCCGATGCGTTTCAACTGCTGGACACTCACCTGGCCGGAGACGCAATGCGTGCGGTTAATGTACTGGACACAGACAATTTAATTCCTTTTCTTGAATGGTTGATGCGCTGGGGCCGGATGAATGATGCTCAGATTGCCTGGAGCAAAATTATTTCGGCCGGCATTCAGGATAAAGATATCCGATCGAAATATATACACTTTCTGGTTAGCAGAAAACGCGTTTCCCTGGCGGCTGAGATCTGGAAATCCAGCACCGGCATTAAAGGTATGGCCAATCCCGGGTTTGAGGAACAAATCACGGGCTCCGGATTTGACTGGCGGTATACTGCAGATCAAAAGGGGAAGTGGGCGATACGGCGGTCCATGTCCGGGGCTTTTTCCGGAGCCCATAGCCTGAAGATTAGGTTTGAAGGAAAGGAAAATATCTCATTTGGCCATCTGTACCAGATCGTTCCGGTCGACTCGCTGACTCCTTACCGGCTGACCTATCGTTGGCGCAGTAGAAATATTACAACAGACCAGGGACCGTTCGTGGATATTTACGGGTACGATTGCAAAGGTTTTTATATCAAGGGCGCCATGATGCTCGGCACTCACGACTGGCAGGAGCAGAATGTGGAATTTACGGTTCCCGAAGACTGCCATGCCGTGGTGGTCCGCCTGCGCCGCCAGCCCAGCCATCGGTTTGATAACAAGATTGAAGGTATTTTATGGCTGGATGATTTTGAGCTGGAAAAGCTATAACCCTGAATAACCATAGACAAGCCCTTTTGATTTTAGTAATTATAACTTAGGTGTAACATGTCTGATGAAATCATCAAATTAAGTAAAATTTCAGGAAGTAATACCGGCAGAGCAGGCAACGAGAATCTTCCCGCCACGGAATTCCGGCATGCTATTCCCGAGTGGGATACCGAAGCGGTCCACCTGCGCGACTACCTGGATGTTATTTTCCGTCGCAAATGGATCATTATCAGTTTCCTGGCGCTGACCTTTATCACCACCCTTATTTTAACCCTGGCCTCTCCGAAAATGTATAAGGCATCCACCTTCATTGAGGTAATGCCGCAGAACCAGAAGGTTACGAAGTTCGAAGAGGTTGTTGCCACAGAAATGCGTGCCCAGGAGTTTTATCAGACCCAGGTGGACTTGCTTCAAAACAAGGCCCTTACCTGCCGGGTTATTGAAAGGCTGGAACTGGTCAAACACCCGGTTATTATGGATACGCTGTATGAAAACGGAAAACTTGGTATTATCTCAAGGATAAGGGCATTCGTTAAAAACAATTTAAGCGCTTTAATATCGAGTCGTGCGGACAAGGAAAAGAATTCGTCTTTCATTTCCGAAGAAGCTCTGAAACAGGAAGCTTTGATTAAATTTGTTGAAAATAATCTTGAAGTTTCCCCCAAAAGAAACTCCATGCTTATCGGCATTTCTTTCATGTCTCCGGACCGACAATTATCACAAAGCATAGCAAATGCTTTTGTAGAAGAATTTGTCCACTGGAATATGGAGAAAAAACTCGAAGCCTCTCAACTGGCCCGCGAGTTTCTAATGAAGCAGATCGACCGGGCCAAGATCAGTCTGGAAAAAGCGGAAGAGGATTTAAACCGGTTTGGCAAACAGGCGGGTATTGTTTCTTTGGATGCCAAACTCAACAGCGTATATCGCCAGCTCGAGGAACTGAATTCAGCCCTGGCCATGGCTGAAACCGACTTAATCGGTAAGGAATCTGTTTACAAACAGGCGATGTTGGACGGACCCTCCAGTTTGCCACAGGTGATGGAAAACCAGGTAATTTCAGGCTTAAAAGCCGAATATGCCCGACTGCGATCCGAATATGAGGACTTAACCGTTACCTTCCACGATGGTTATCCGGCGGTCAAGGCTCTAAAAACCAAGATGGACAGTATTGCCGACCGAATCAATATCGAGGAACAAAAAGTATTTTTGGCAATTGCAAATCAATACAAGGCCGGTCTGCAAAAAGTGGAAACCATGCAAGAGCGATTAGAGCATCAGAAAAAAATGGCCATTGACCTGAATGAGCGGGCCACCCAATACAAGATTATGGCCCGGGAGGTGGAGACCAATAAAGGGATCTACCAGAGCCTGCTGGAGCGTACCAAAGAGATTGAGTCCATGGTAGGGGTGTCGTCGAGCAATATACATATTGTCGACAAGGCCATGCTGCCGATAAAACCGTTTAAACCCAGAGTTAAGTTAAACCTGCTTCTGGCCCTTGTGGTCGGTGTGATGGGCGGCTTAGGGCTCGCCTTTTTCTTGGAATATTTTACCGACACCATCACCGATCCCGACGAGATTTCCGACCGGTTTCATATTCCTATTCTGGGGGTGGCGCCCCTGTCCAAAACCGACGAGTTTCCGGTTGAACACACTTTTGTAAAAGATCCCCGGGCACCCCTGTCCGAAGCTATGCGGAGCACCAAAATGTCGATTCAGCTGTCTGGAACCGCTTCCCAGGCCGGAAGTTTTGTGTTGACAAGCACCAGGCCATCGGAAGGCAAAACAACTATGGCGGCCAACCTTGCCCTGGCTTTTGCCGGAGCCGGGGAACGGGTGATTCTGGTAGATGCGGACATGCGCAAACCCAAACTTCACAAGTTTTTCCAGTGTTCTGATAATGCCTTTAGCCCCGGTCTTTCGAAATTCCTGGCAGGGGTCAGCAGCAAAGGCTTAGTCTGCCAAAACGGTATATCCAATGTATGTTTTATAC
This sequence comes from Deltaproteobacteria bacterium, assembly GCA_019308685.1. Lineage (GTDB taxonomy): Bacteria > Desulfobacterota > Desulfobacteria > Desulfobacterales > UBA11574 > S5133MH16. Next base: position 25,106 of record JAFDHQ010000005.1, on the reverse strand, counting down.
CGGCGGGACCGATTCCGCCAAACCCGGTTGAGTTGCTGGCCTCGGAGCGTTTTGCCATGCTGATACAAACCCTGACTATGCGTTTTGATCGCGTGATTGTAGACGGACCTCCCTATCTGGGTTTTGCCGATTCCCTGGTTATTTCGCGGCATATGGGCGGCGTCGTGCTGGTAAGCAGCATGGGTGAAACCACCCGAGACGCCTTACTTCATTTTAAAAAGAGCGTACTCAACTCCCAGGGAAAGATTTTAGGATGTATTATCAACAAGGTTAATCTCAGCAAGCGATTTGGATATCAGTCCTACTATAAATACTATAGTTATTACAGCTATGGCAAAACCAAGATTAATAAAAAGAAAAGCAGGGAACTGCCAGAATAAATAAAAAGCAATATTATGTATCTTAACCATTACAGTTTGGAGTCCAAGCCGTTTCAGATGAGTACCGATCCAAATTTTCTCTGGCTCGGCGAAAAGCACAAAGAGGCTCTTGCAACGTTGAAATATGCCATTGTTGAGAACAAGGGAATTCTCGCCCTTACCGGTGACGTGGGAACGGGCAAGACTACGCTCATCAACGCGCTTATTCAAAGCCTCGGGGATGATACAATGGTTGCAACCATTTACGATCCAAGTTTGCAGGTATTGGATTTTTTTAATATTGTTTCGGTTGCATTTAACATGGGGAGAACCTTTGACGGCAAAGGCGAGTTTCTTATTTATTTCAAGCAATTTTTAAAAGAAGCCCGTGCCAGGAATAAAAAAGCATTGCTGATCATTGACGAAGCCCAGCGGATTTCCAGTGAACTGCTTGAAGAGATCCGGCTTTTATCCAATCTTGAAGATGAGCATGTCAGACTTCTGAATATTTTTTTTGTAGGACAGAATGAATTTATCGATATTTTAAAAGAATATAAAAACAGAGCGTTAAGACAACGAATTACCATCAGATATCACATTGAGCCTTTGACTTTAAGTGAGACAAAGACTTATACCCAGCATCGGCTTAAAACCGCCGGTGCCAGAGCGCCTATTTTCAGCCCCGGCGCTATTCAAGAAATATTTTCTTTTTCCAAGGGCTATCCCCGCATGATAAATATTATATGTGATCATGCCCTGTTGAGTGGTTTTGTCAGGGAGATTATCATTATAAACGCGGATATTATCAGAGAGTGTAAAGAAGAGCTAAAGATATCGGATTTGAATAGAATGCGGGATACGGACCGCTTTAATGATGAGCGTGCATCAAAACCAGAAATCCCCGTTATACAGAGGCAAGAAAGACCTAAGAAAAAAGATATACGACTTAAGTCTGTATTCATAGGTATTGGCCTTCTTGCAGTGATCGGGAGTGTTACCGGATATGTTTTTTATAATGATATAAAGACAGGCTCCCTTGTAAACCTAATCTTAAACCAAGACAACACCTCTTATCCCGAAAAATGGGAAGAGAAAAATAACTTGCAAACAACCAATCCAAACGTGCCGAAGGAAAAAACGTACCCTGTTCCTTCCAAGGTGGAAATCGGGAAAGTGGGGGATTCTCGTTATTATATAATAAAGGACCCTGAACCCAAATTGTTCAGGGAAGTTGACATAAGCAAAGAAAAGACTCCTGCTTCTGTGCCGTCTGAAGCGATTGCCGGTCAAGCTGACACACAAGAAATTCCAGGCGGTGATAGGGAGCCGGAAGTGTATGATGCCTTCACCAAGATGGTTCCCAAGGAATCCAAAATTCCTGAGATTACGCCTGAGGAAACTAAAAGCATACCGCCAAAAGCAAAGCCGGTTACTGTTCAGAAAGAAACACTGGACAAAGACCGGGTTGAACCTGCTCCATCCGAGAAACCGGCATCCCGGACAATGACCGGATTTTCAGACAGCGGTCCAACACCAAGGGTGGCGGCTGTTTCAGAAAAGGATAAACAGCCCATTAAGACTGCGGCAATCCGTGAGAGTGCAACCGCCAGAGTTGCGGTACCGGCGAAGAAGTCTCAAGAGAAAAAGGTGGTGATACCGGCAAAGAAGCCTGAAGAAAAAAAGGCGGTGGTACCGGTAAAGAAGATCGAGATAAAAGAGGCGACGGTTCCGGCAAATAAGCCCGAAGAGAAAAAGGTGGTGGTACCGAGAAAAAAGTTCGAGGAAAAAAAGGTGGTGGTGCCGGTAAAAAAAACTGAAGAAAAAAAGGTTGTGGCACTCCGGAAGGGAATAAAACCTGAAGGCGTGGCCGGGGATAGATTTGTCCGTACCGATTTGCAGTCCCGTCTGAACGCTTTTTTAAAGGAGTATTGCCAAACATATGCAAAAGAACAGCTTAATAAATTTGCCGCCTTTTTTACACCGGATGCCATGGAAAAGGGCAAATCGTTCACTTCCCGGTTGGGCCAATATCGACGCACTTTTGCAAGAATCGATGCCATGGATTACCGGATTGACCTCAAAAGATATGCCATTCAGGAAGGGACCGGTGTCATCAGGATCGAGGGAATTTTTTATGTCAAGGCCAGATTGGATGGAAGCGCAACATGGCGGGAGAGAAACGGCCCAATAGACATGGAGCTTTTAGCGAACGGAGATTCTTTTAAGGTCAGGCGGTTGGATTATTAATCCTTGAAATACTACCAGTATCCCCTTTCCGGATCATGGTACCCCACCCCTAATCCGGGTATTCCGATATTTATTCCTGTTCCGTGAACCAGTTTGCCCCAGGTGCTGGATTTAACCACGATGATATCCCGGTCTTGTATTTCCATTTCTTGATTTTCCGGATTATACTCGAGTTCAATGGCTTTCCGGCCTGTGTCCTTAAAATACCGGATCAATACCAGGGAGTCTTTGATGGCGTAAGGGGCAATTCCACCGGCGGCCACCAAAGCTTCCCCAAGAACCATTTTATTTCGAATCGGGTAAGACCCGGGGCGGCGAACCGCACCGTCAACAAAGAAATTGCCGGCCTCGGGAACAAATATAACATCCCCGCCGTTAATTTCAATATTCAGTTCGGTCCGGCCTTCCTTGATGAGCCGGTCCATGTCAACCACGAACACGTTGGGTTTGCCGGGAATATTGCCGTGACGACGGACCTGGACGGTTCTTCCGGCCTTATCGGAAAGACCGCCGGCCAGCGCCATAACGTCAAGCAGACGTTGTTTGGAAACGTAGTCATAGGTTCCGGGATTTTTGAACTGCCCCACCAATGTCACTCGCTGGCTGAAATGCTCTTGGACAAAGACACTGACATGGGGATCTTTAATATATTTTGACCGAAAAAGATTTTCGATTTTTATCTCGGTTTCGCGTGCGGTCAACCCTTTAACCCGGATTTGGCCCAGAAGCGGCAGCGTGACATGCCCCCGTGAGCTGACGCGAACCGTAGTATTCAGATTCTCGGCTTCAAACACGCTAATTTGAAGCAGGTCGCCGGCGCCTAATAGATAGTCACTGGGATCCACGTTCATCTGGGCGGCGGAAAACAGTTGTTGGTTGAGGCGGGTGATGTCATCATTTTTATCGGCGGCGGAATATCGCTTAACCATGTCACGGTTTAGGTCCTTTTTGCTGCAGCCCGATAAAAAAGGCGCCAAGAGTGACACTGTGATTGCTGTAATCAAAAAAAAACAAATGTTCGTTATTTTTGTTTGCAATGAATTATTCCTAAAGACCGTTGATAAAATGTAACCGTTTACGGATTTTTTGAAATCATAAATTCCAAGCGCCAAAGATCAATTAAATCACAAATTCCAAGCATCAAATTCCAAATAAATCTCAAACTCCAAATTCCAAACCGGTTCAAAGCGATTGTTTTTTTGTTTGGGATTTTGAATTTCGGTAATTGTTATTTATTTGTTATTTGGAATTTCCACTAACTCAACTACTCCGTGAACGGATACATAAAATCAAAGCGGCGGTTCACGAACCAGGTGAGCCACCGCAATATATTTTTACCTCGGAAAGCCTTTTTTTCCGACTATCAAGGTGCAGACTGACTTATCACAGGAGCACCGCCCCCACCGCCGCCTCCGCCACCGCCGGCAAAAGCAGCAACACCGCCACCCACGACTCCGAGCCCGATAAGAACTTTTGTGGTGGTTGACCAACCTTTATCTTTATCCGCTATTTTCTCTTTTTCAGCTTTTGGTTCCTCTTTTTCCCCTTCTTTCTCTTCAAACAGACCTGCCTGAGCCAATCTAAGTTCCTGCCCGGCGTCGATCCTCTTGGTTTCCCCGTCGCCCACCGATAATAAGATTGATCCACCCTCAAGCACTCCAACCCGGGTAATGCCCTCCGAAACCGATACATAGCCTTTTAGCAAACCGGATTTCGTAGATACATTTAGCAAAATTTGATGGGTGGTTACCACGCCATCCGGAGTTTGGAATACCAGAATATGCGGTGTGGCGGAAAGGGCAAAATAAACCGTTCCATTTTTGACGAACAACTTACGGGACTCATAATATGTTTTAAGGGAAAACAGGCTTTTGTCTATTGCCACCAGATAAAGGTCGCTCATCTTGACGCCGCACTCGCCTTGGACGGATAAGAGAGCACCTTCGGGAAACGGTGCTTCGGAACTGAACTCTCCAACTTTCTGGTTCCCCTGAAATAAGGTAACCTTGCCCTTAGGGATTATTCTGCCCACGGATAATCCTGAAGCAAAAAGCGTTGATGCAAACGCCAGGAGCGCGAAGATAGCAACGACTTTGAATTTGGTTTGATTATTTGTTATACAACGCATAATCTTGCCTCCATTTTTTTGGAAGGTAAAAGGTGTAAAAAATTTTTGAATCAATCACTTATTACAAAAAGTGCAACACGTTAGCTGTTTAAAAATATTACCGCGCGTTTGAAACCGGATTGTTTAAAAGAACTAAATTATAAAAAAATATAATTGTTTATCTTCAAAGTCAATATAAAATCTAATTTGAATGGTCCTATCTACGCCTAACACATTATAATTGCAGATAAACTCCATGAAAACCAACAGACAATCTCAAATAAAAAGAAATCTTTGGCTGAGGGCAAAAATCATCCAGGCGGTGCGTGCATTTTTCATTGATAATGACTATCTTGAAATTGAGACTCCCTGCAGGATCCCTGCTCCTGCTCCCGAAGCCCATATTGAGGCTGAAGTTTCAGGTGACTGGTTTTTACACACTTCTCCGGAACTTTGTATGAAACGGCTTTTTGCATCCGGATATCCGCGTATTTTTCAGATTTGCCGATGCTTCCGTCAAAAAGAGAGGGGGGCAAAGCACCTGCCTGAAATGACCATGCTGGAATGGTATATCGCCGGTCATAATTATTTTAATATGATGGAGCAGTGTGAGGAATTAATACGGTTTGTAGCTCATCGAACCGGTTTTAAAGATTTTCTGGTTTACCAGGGCAACCGCATCGATCTTAACGCTCCCTGGCCCCGAATGTCCGTGACAGAGGCATTCGAGAGATTCTCATCCGTTTCCATGGAAAAGGCGGTTTTACAGGATCGATTCGACCCATTAATGGCCTTTGATATTGAACCGAATCTGGGGCACAACAAACCGCTTTTTCTCTATGATTACCCTGCTGCTCTTGCCTCTTTGGCAAGACTAAAACCGAAAAACCCTTCCATTGCCGAAAGGTTCGAGCTTTATATCAGCGGTTTGGAACTGTGCAATGCCTTTTCAGAACTGACCGATCCCCTTGAACAGAGAAAAAGATTTGAGGATGAACAGGAGAACCGCAGCAAATTGGGATTACAGGCATATCCCTTGTCAGTAAAATTTCTGGATTCATTGCAATTTATGCCGGAAGGATCCGGTATTGCTCTGGGTGTTGACCGTCTGGTGATGTTATTTGCAAATACAGCCCATATTGATGATGTGGTGGCATTTACACCCGAAGAGCTTTGATGAAAACTGACGGCTTCGTAAAAAGTCCAACTTCTGCGTTGCGCTGCATCCTTCGTCATTGCAGCGTACTATAAGTACGCCTCATTCCTCAGAATTTGCGCGCCTTGAATTTGGAACTTTTTACTTTGCCGTCGGATTGTGACTTTTTACGATACTGTCAAAATTGGGATAAAAGAATTATTTAAATGAATGTCTCCTTTACCTTGGACCTGCGGTATCCTCGACTTTTGCAACGTTATGGTTGACATAATACGCTTACCTTTTATAAATACAATTTTTTAGAAAATACGCTGTTTGAAGGCAAGCCTCGGCAATCGTTCAATTTAGTTTTATTTTCCGAACGACAAAAAGGGTTGAAAAGTTATGATTGAAAAGAAAATTTTGGTTGTAGATGACGAAGAAAGTACAAGGGCCCTTCTGGAAAGAACCATTTCTGAATTTGGATATAAAGTTGAGCTTGCGTGCAGTGCCGAGGAAGCTTTGGACAAAATAAAAAATGAGGAGTTTCAGCTTGTCATAACAGATTTAAAAATGCCGGAGATAGACGGCGCCGAATTGTGCCGTCAAATTAGAAGTATAAACCTCGGAACGGTTATTTATGCCCTGTCCGGATATCTAAAAGAGTTTGAGCCGGAACAGCTTCAGGATATCGGATTTGACGGTCATCTTTGTAAACCGGTGAATGGTACCGTATTAAAAAGTGCGATAGAGGGCGCCTTTGCTGCAAGTTGTCAGAGAGTGAAATAGAAAGACAAACCCGGATAAACACATTTGGGCTTAACCGGGTTCCGGTCGTGAGATCTACGCTTCGCTCCGACAGGCGGGTTAAAAACAGCGGGTGTTGGAAAAATGGAAGACAAAGATACTAAGTCCCAAGCAGATATCGAGTGGGAGCAGCGCAAGTTATGTAAAGATGAGAGCTGCATCGGCGTGATCGGTCCGGACGGACGCTGCAAGGAATGCGGATTGCCCTTTGAAGAAGGGCCTTCCGATGAAATAAAAGCAGAACCGTCCATAGAGAATTTAAAAGAGACTGAACCAGAAGACGAATTAGAAGAGGATGCGGAAAGTGGGGAGGAGAAATCCGATTTGGATTTAGAGTGGGAGCAGCGCAAACTCTGTATCGATGAGAGCTGCATCGGCGTGATCGGTCCGGACGGGCGTTGCAAGGAATGCGGCAAACCTTATGAGAGTGAATGATACTCTTTGAATTTATCCTTCGAGATCCAAAGGACCGGTTCTCGAATCTGCCCGAGCCGGCGTCACTTTTTTATGATAGGAGAGAACAATGAAGAGGCCAACACAAATAATCATAATGGCGCCTCCGGATGGAAACGCCCGGCGGAGTTGAAAGACATCCATCATCAAGCCGGCCAGCAATGATCCCGTCAGCATTCCCAGACTGTGCGCCATTGCCAACAGCCCCATAACAGATCCCATTGCCTCGGTTGAATTTCCTTTTAACACAGACAGTGCCATCAGTGCAGGCATTGAAATACCCCCCCCGAAACCGAACAAAACACTGGCCACTACCAGATCGTTGAAACTGTCTGCCCATTGAAAAGAAAAAATTGCATAACTGATGATTAACCCCCCGGTAACAACCATCATTTTCCGATTGATTCTGTCTGCCAGAAAACCCATGGGGACGTGCAAAAGACCGCTTGAAAAAATTCCCAATGTCACAAGAATTCCAATGGATGAACTCGAGAGTGAAAATTCTAAATCCCCCAGAACCGGCAGAAAGCTCCAGATGACGCCGATACATGCGGCATAAGCGAGCCTGAAAAGAAAAAGCCCCGCCATATCACTGTCATAAAGAAGACGTTTCCACTCGGTTGGATTTGTTCCCCGGCTCACAACCGACTCAGACCGTGCGGGAGGGAGTAAAAACGAACTTAATAAAAAGCCTGCAAAAGCGAGAATGCCCATGGATGCAAAAGAGGTGTCCAGGCTGAATTGGTCACGGATTTCTCCTCCGATCAGTGGTCCGATACTCAAACCCAGGAACATCGACATATTAAACAATCCCATGGTGAAACCTTCACGGCCGGGCGGTGTGATATCTCCGACATAGGCTTGAACCGCCGGCATTATCATGGCTGACGTTATCCCCTGAACAAACCGTATACCGATAAGGGATTCAACATTATTTGCAAGAATGAATGCCAGTGAAACCAGTGTATAGCCACAGAGTCCCGCCACAATAAACGGCTTCCGCCCCTTTTTATCCGAATATCTGCCGAAATAAGGCAGTAAAAAGCTTCTGGACAGGGAAAATGACCCGAATATCAACCCGATGTATAACCCGCTCGCCCCGAGGTCGTGGGCATAGACCGGCAGCAAGGGGACGACGATCCCCACACCGGTTACCGTACCGAATATGGAAAAAAACAGGATGCTGAAAATTTTTTTATTTAATTTTTTCATTAAACAAAGGGTGGAACATTTCCCGTTCAACACAAAGCCATCCACATTACAGAGGATGGCTTAATTTTTTTAAAAAGTACAGATGGAATCGCTCTTATGCTTTTTGAATATCAGCCAGCACAGACTCGACCAGATTCCTTATCTCTGAAAGCCTGTCTTCAGTCATGGCTTCAAAACGCAGCACCAGAGCCGGCTGAGTGTTGGATGCGCGAACAAGGCCCCACCCGTCGTCAAACAGAACCCGAACTCCGTCGATATCAATTATATTGTAACGCGTGCGGAAAAATTCGGTCGCCTGTTTAACAACCTCGAATTTTTTATCATCAGGACATTCCACACGTATCTCGGGGGTGGAAAATGTTTTGGGAACATCAGATAAAAGTTCGGATATTTTCTTTCCGGTTTGGGTTAATATTTCCAGGAGCCTGCAAGAAGCATAGGTGGCATCATCAAAACCGAAATATCGATCGGCAAAAAACATGTGGCCGCTCATCTCACCGGCCAGTTCAGCCTTTTCTTCTTTCATTTTCTTTTTAATCAAAGAGTGACCGGTTCTCCACATAATCGCCCGGCCGCCGTTTTTTTCAATGTCATCATACATTGTTTTTGAACATTTTACTTCGGATATGAATGTTGACCCGGGTTTTCTCGAAAGGATCTCCCGGGCAAAAATAATCATAAGCTGGTCTCCAAATACAAGGTTCCCTGTCTCATCCACAACGCCGATTCGATCGCCGTCACCGTCATAACCGATGCCCACATCCAATCCCTTTTCTTTTACCAGGGCAATGAGATCCTGCATGTTCTTTGCCACCGTGGGATCGGCTTCGTGGTTTGGGAACGTGCCGTCCATGTCGCAATAAATATCGTAAACTTCGCAATTAAGATTCTTTAATACGGGTACGGCAACCGCTCCCGCAGTACCATTGCCCGCATCCACACCCACCTTGATAGGACCGGCTATGGTTATATTATTGATTAAAAATTTCTGATAGGGCGTGACAGCGTCGGCTGTAGACAGAGAGCCTTTTCCCTGCACAAATGATTTTTCAGTAATAATCCCGAGAATTTTCTGGATATCCTGGCCGTGGATCGAATCCAAATCCATACAGAGCTTAAAACCGTTATACTCGCCGGGATTATGACTGGCCGTAATCATCACACCCCCCTCCCGGTCAAAATGCTGGATTGAAAAATAGAAAACCGGAGTAGGACACACTCCGATGTCGATCACATCACATCCGGCTGACCGTAATCCCTCAATAATTTTTTCAGAATAGAGGTCTGAAGTTAAACGGCAATCACGGCCCACAATGAGCTTTGATCGACCATGATTCTTTAGAAACGTCCCGACACCTTTCCCAATCCGCAGGACATCATTCTCGGTCATATCCTTTCCTGCAATTCCTCTGATATCGTATTCTCTAAACATTTCCGGGTTCATAATCGTCTCCTTTCTGACAACCTAAAACCTGCATCAATGGTTATCTAAAACGGCAATATATTTTATATTTTATAATCAGTGGACGGATTGTTTTTTACTCGCTTGACACGCAAGCGTCCTATATCTATACTCACTTGACTTTCATTTAACAAGACAATTCTTATCCGCTCAATCCGTCATTTAATTGAGGGGTGGGGGAGTTTTTCTTTTAACCCCTCAAATAAATCGGAATAAATAATCAGCGACGAAATTGTAACCTGTTTGAATTAAAAAAATTTCCCGACCTTTCGTTAAAATTGAGATGCAGAAATGACGCGAGAATACTCTATTGAGACATGCAAGACACTTGAAGCAAGATTCCATGACGCAGGATTATACCGGCCCATTCGACTTGAGCGTTATGATGCGGGCCGTGAGCTTGTTTATGACGTCACCGAGGTCGCCGGTACCCATACGGCAAGAGTTCGTGCGGTAGTTGAGACGTTTGTAGGTGGTGGTTTTGCCGGACAGGTCTATCGGGTGAAGGTCACGGAGATCCATGAGCCGGATGGGGCCATAAAAGGACTTGAGGTCGGCGGCATTTATGCGATGAAGATTCTTATTCCGCCGTCTACCTTTTCCCGGCTGTTTCGCAATGCCATTTATTGGATGGGTTTTCAAGGACCCTTTCAGCTTCAGGTGAATCCGCGTGCTGCAAGAGCCGGGGCGTTATGGCAAAAATTTATCCGGCGAGGCGCTAAAATTCGATTTGGTGATGAAAAAACGGTTGTGGATATTTATGCAACGTTTGTGGACCATACACTGGGGAGTTGCGGTGAGTTTAGCGAGTGGGTGGACGGGAGAACCTGGCGGCTGGAGGTCGATGATCATCTGGATTTCTTGAAAAAATGGCGTAGGGGCAGGCCGGTTGAGAGTGACCGGCTGGGCTCGCCGGAATATCGCGCCAAGTATGAATTTATGCACAAATTTGTTGCGCTGCTGCATGACATGGGAGGGCATGAGTTTGCGAGACAATATGAGTGGTCCACGTGTAAAAGTCAGCCAAACTGTCTGAAACGAAAGGGTACGGATAATAATCCCTCCGGCGGGCTGGTAGCAGTTGATTTTCGGGCCGGTCTTGCGCTGCTGATGTTTTTACCCATGAGTCCCGGGGATTTTAAACTGATTATCAAAGGACTCGGTCGGGGAAGCCTGGTACAGTTCGATCGGGGCAGCATCGAACAACTTGAACGATTTATAGAAGCGCATCCTAACGATTTTGCCGACATGCGAGAGATGTTGGATGAACTTAAAGCATCCGAGCGTATTTACAGAGACTCGGTTCCCGACATTACTCACAATTTCATTCGGTTATTTTACAGCGGGCGGCTGTGGTCGACCCTATTTGACAGCGCGGTGAATGGATGGAAAGTGCGAAATGTGGTCGATGATTCGCAGGCACAAAAGCTAAGACAAAGTAAAACTTTAACTATATTATTTTATTTAATTGGAATCATTCCAATTTATGGTATATCATTTCAGCGATTTTGGGGGCACGGGGACTGGCGAAAACATTATAAGGGAATAGTCACAAGTTGGGATTATTTAAAAAGAGCTTTTAGAGGGAAGATGGCTGAAAAAATCATTGGGTGGCATCGAGCGAACCGGATCGATAGCGCCGGCGCCATAAGCGTCGCCAAATCCGGTTGGCGTTTTATGGGAAATTGTGCATTGTCAATACTTCCTGCCGGGCTGCACCGAATATTAACGGATTGGGAATATGCCAAAGAGCGATTCAATTATCTGTTTGTGAGACCGATTCGGTTATATTTTAATTCAGAACTGCGCAAGCAATGGCTTTATGAGATGGTATCAGATGGGCGGAAAAAGCATATATTAAGTCATGAGGACGCAGAAATTATTCTGTCACAGGTTGATGAGCCGTTTATACAAAAGTATCTGAAAAGCCTGGCCGTGCATATCTGTACGTTACCGGTAACCCAGATTGTTTCCGTGCTGGTAGCCATGACTTATGTTGCCATGCATCCTGAGATGCCGCGAGCACAGGCATGGGGGATCGGACTCGGAATTATCGCATTGTTTCAGGTTGTGCCGATTTCTCCGGGGTCTCTGGTTCGGGGGATTTACGTACTGTATCTGGTGATCAGGGAGCGAAATTTCAAAGACTATAATATTGCGGTATTTTTAGGGTTTTTTAAATACATCGGATATTTGGCTTTTCCGATCCAGATGGCCTATCGTTACCCGGTGTTGGCTCGATTTATGGCCGGGCACTGGGCCAATGAATCGGTACACATTGTTCCGGTGTTTGGTGAAAGTGGCGCATTGCTGGAGCATTGGGTCTTTTGTTTATTCTACAATCTTCCGTTGACCATACGCCGTCGTATTGGAAAGCGTGTTCTGCTAAGGGCGTCCATGCCCAATCGATACTGGCATATCGGTTTGTGCGCAATTGCGGCAACCGGAATATTTGGAATTGCGGATTTTGTTTACCTTGGGAATGTTGGAAATTTGCCTGATTTGAGGACGATTTGGTGGCTGTGCGTATTTGTACCCATGCTTTGTGGCGCGGTGGTGACATTGGGATGTGGTGGGGCAACTTTGGCCAAACGGATTGTCGGGGCGGCTGTGTGCGGCGTTGCGGTCGGGGTGTTTTATGCGGGGGTGTCGGCATTTCTCGGCCACGGTAGTGGTATTTCGATGGGAGAGATTGTGACAAACGGTATGTGGCGAATATTTGTCTTTTCAATTTTTTCGGTTTTTGGAGCGATAATTACCGAGGTGAAGTTGCCGGACCCGGATTTGTAGTGCCTGAATTTCGCATGAAAATTAATGAATAAAGGAGAACCCAAAACATGAGCAAAATCATGCAACTGACCGTGCGTGTTCGTCCCTATTACAAAAAGAGTCTGAAAGCGGATTTTCCCGCGATTGGACGGGGGCTGAGTTATCTCAATGAAGCATGGATAGAGGAAGGCCCCTCGCTCTTTGAGATTGTGGGAAGGCTGGACCAGCTCCTCTATGATCTGGAAGGGAATCCGCCGTTCAGAGAGATTCTTCTTAAACACCAAGACAAACTCCGCAAGCTTCACAATGAAGTTGAGGAGCATATTGCGGATTGGAAGCTGGCCAAGGCCGATCAGGCACTGTATCAGATCGAGGACGTTTTTGACCAAATTGAATGGGAATTGGGGAGTTAGAGCGGCGGTTTATCCTTTAACCACACCGATCGGTCTAAGTTTTGCCACCTTTTTTGAAATTCCGGCTTCATGGACCACTTCAACCACTTGAGAAATATCTTTATAGGCTTCGGGTATTTCTTCCGCCAGGGTAGATCTGCCGGTCCATTTGACAAGAATTCCCTTGTCTTCGAGTTCCCGATGTATGGCCCGTCCTTTGCTGGCTTTTTTTGCGGCTTTTCGGCTCAAAACACGACCGGCGCCGTGACATGTGGAGCCGAATGTTTCTTGCATGGCCTTTTCCGTACCTGCAAGAACATATGAAGCCGTACCCATATCTCCGGGTATAATTACCGGTTGTCCCACCGGCCGATATTGATCGCACAGGTCCTCATGTCCGGGCGGAAAAGAACGGGTTGCGCCTTTCCTGTGAACACAGACCGTCTGTTTTTTTCCATCGATAACATGAACTTCTTTTTTTGCGATGTTGTGACATACGTCATAAAGCAGTTTCATGTTCAGATCCCTGGGACTCATACCGAGTACGCGGTAAAGAATTTCACGAGAATGGTGCATTAAAATCTGACGGTTGGTCCAGGCATAATTTGCGGCACAGGCCATGGCATTATAGTAGCGCATCCCTTCTTTGGATTGAATGCTGGCGCAGGCAAGCTGTCGATCCGGCAGATCGATCCCCAGTTTTTTAACATGCTTTGTCATAAAAGCCAGAAAATCGTCGCAAATCTGGTACCCCAAACCTCGGGAGCCCGTATGGAGCATTACTGTAATCTGTCCTTCAAAAAGCCCGAAAGCCTGAGCCGCCGGTGTATCATAAATCGCTTCTACCACGCCGATTTCAAGAAAATGATTTCCCGAACCCAGGGTTCCGAGCTGCCTGAGCCCCCTTTCCAGGGCCCTTTGACTGATTACGCCGGGGTCTGCATTGGGCATACACCCGCCATCTTCCGTATGTTCTAAATCCAGCGCTTCTCCAAGTCCCCGGCTGACCGCCCACCGGCTGCCCATTTGAAGCACCTTTTTTTCTTCGGGGACGGAAAGCTTGATAGAACCTTTTGAACCCACTCCGGTAGGAATTCCCCGGAAAAGTGCATTCACAAGATTTTCAAGTTTTGGGCGGACTTCTTTTTCCAAAAGGGATGTTGTTGCCAGTCGTACGCCGCAGTTAATATCATACCCCACTCCGCCCGGAGATATGATGCCCGATTCCCAGTCAAAGGCCGCAACCCCGCCGATGGGAAATCCATATCCCCAGTGCATGTCCGGCATGGCCATCGATGCCTTTAAAATGCCCGGAAGGGTTGCAACGTTTGCCACCTGTTTTAAAGGCTCTTTCTGCTTTTCAGCTTTGAGCATGGATTCTGTTGCGTAAATTATTCCCGGTACTCGCATGTCGCCGGTTTTGGGCAACTCCCACCGGTAGTTGTCTATTTTTTTAATTTCCATCTAAATATCAAATATGATCATCGCCTCCCACCCGGAAGGGCCGCTGTTTACCTGAATCTGGTGGTAGGTTACGGCTTTGATTTCAGTTTTTATAACATGGCGGTCGGGATTAAAGGAGTCAAGCTCGACGGTTGCGGAAAGTTCAGTTTCAGACAAAGACAGAATTCGAGCCTTTTTTACGAGCAATTCTTTACCGTTCCATAGGTATAAAACCTCTCTGAGCCAGTTTACCATGAGATCGGACCAGTCATCCCCGGACAGCTCAATGTGACAAGAATCAAGGCCTGCCAACTGATCGATCTCCGTAATAATGTCAAAGACGGCCCATGCTGCATTGGCAAAAAGCTCTTTTGAATCCGAACCGTAAACATGGATTCCGAAATCCGCCGTGTGGTCTATCAAATTGTATTTCTTTGTCATCCTGCCCAAAAGATCCTTTTTACTCAATACTTGAGTATTCATAGGAAATTCATAATATTTCTATTCCTAAATAATTATCTGGCCAGTTTTTTCGGTGCTATATCCTCCCAATGCTTGAACCCGCTTTTTAAACTCGGGAGAATTAATGGTTTCGAGCAGGATCCGGATGTTTTCAGATTCATAATATATTTCGGGAATAATAAGGTCATACTGTTCCGTGACCACCGGGATAAAATCAAGTTTCAGGGCCTTTGCGGCAGCGAAGATTCCAAGGGCCACATCCACCGAACCGCTGAGCACGGCAACGGCCACCGACATATGGGTAAATTCTTCGTTTTCATATCCGCTGACACAAGAGGGCTCGATGCCCAACTGGGCTAAGCGGAAATCGAGAAGAATTCTTGTGCCGGAGCCTGCCTGTCGATTGATGAAAGTGATATCATTACGGCCAAGGTCCTCGATACCATTGATCCCTTTGGGATTTCCCGGAGGTACAATCAGTCCCTGATCCCGAAGCACAAGATTCACCAGTTTTACTCTGACATCGGGGAGATATTTTTTGACATATGATATATTGTAAGAACCGTCCTGGGTATCCAGAAGATGTGACCCTGCCAAATGGCAAACCCCTTTTTTAACGGCCATCAGGCCGCCCATGCTTCCCACATGGCTTGATGAAAGGGTAAGGTCTTTGTGCCCGAAGCGAATCTGATCTGCCAGAATGTCCAAGGTGTTGTCATGGCTTCCCACCACCACCACCGTATTTTTGATGGAAGACAGAGGACGCAACAGTTCAGCCGTGACGGACTCGTGAGGCTGTAACCCTTCAACGTTATTGGGGACCCGGATGATTCCGTCCGCTTGGGTTAAGGTGGTAATACACCCGGCCGCACGGGGCAGGGGAGTGGCCACAATTCTGTTGCCCACGGCTCCCAGCTTAACCCGTATAAATTCTTCCACACCGAGTTTTGAAGCAATCTTTTTTGTCGGTTCAACGCGAACGGCGTCCCTTCTTTTTTCCGGCTGTCCCAGCATCAATGACAACAACGGACCCACAAACTGTTCAAAGGTTACGATTGCGGAAACCGGGTACCCCGGAATACCAAAGATGGGTTTGTCTTTTATTTGACCGATAATCAGGGGCTTTCCGGGCATGATGGTAACGCCGTGGACCAACACCTCACCCAGGTCATCAATAACATTTCTGGTGTAATCCTCTGATCCTGCCGATGATCCGCCCACGGTCAGTACCATATCAAAATTATTGTCGACCGCACGCAGAATGGTCTCTTTTAGTATTCCGGGATCATCGGTTAACATTTCATGTCGGACAAAGGCGCCTCCGTACGATTCGATCAGTTTTCCGAGGACAAAAGAATTTGTTTCAAGCACCTGACCCGGCTTAAGATTCTCGAGAGGTGTATCACGCCAGTCCACCAGTTCGGACCCTGTGGGAATAACCAGTACTTTTGGTTTTTCCCTTACCGGCACCTTAAAGACGCCTCCTGAAAGAAGGGCTCCCACACAATAGGGGGTTATGACATGGTTATGGGGGAAGAGAAGCTCGGTCGCCACGATATCTTCACCGACCTTTCGAACGTTCTGCCAGGGGAATGCCGGCGCCTCAATTTCAATCCGGCCTTGGCCCCTATCATTAACATTTTCTATCATGATCACTGCGTCGGTGTTTTCAGGCATTATGTGGCCGGTATTTACATAAAAAGCGTCCGTATCCATGACAAGTTCCTTGGGCCGTGTTTCAGAAGCACCAAAGGTCGTTGCCGCTGTTACGGCGATTCCGTCCATTGCAGCCAGGTGATTGTTCGGAGAAGAAATTACGGCGGTAACCGGTTCTGCCAGAACCCGGCCCACTGCGTCAGGAGCCGAAATCGTCTCTTTTAAAAGAGGTTGAGAAAGGGAAAACCGCTCAAACATTATTTGGCGAGCCTCTTTAAGGGTTTTCATCTTTAAATATATATGTCGACTTTTGCTCATAATATTTCGTCTCGGAAATTTTACAATTGTTTGAATTTAAAAATCTTTTAATCGCTATTGGTTCATGAGGTCAGACCCATCATTTCATTACTGAATTACTCCGTTATTCCAATTGGAGCTAAGCCCAAAAAGCAATAAGTTTTTTTTTGAAAGATGAACGTTCAACATCGAACAGACTGAACATCGAACCCTGGTCGCCTCTGGCGCCGCCGAAGGCGGGTAAACATTGAACGTCCAACGTTGAACGTCGAATAATGATGTCGCTTCGCTCCCCAAATTATTTTTATAGAATTCTTGCCCTTGACTTCGGGATTAAATGGGTATCACCTCGACTTCGGCACCCTTATCCAGCCCTTCGGTGTTTAGCCCGATTTCAATTAGACCGTCGGCTTTTACTATTGTGTTTATAAGCCCTGATTTTCCAAGAATCGGCTCGGCCCAAAGCACGCCGTTTTTCTCATTCAAACGTACCCGGATATAGTCGGCTCGGCCCTGGGAAGATGAAATATTTCTGCTCAGGAGCGCATGAAGTTTGATGGTTTTTTTGTGTTTAACGGAAAGACCGCTGATTTGCTCAATGAAGGGCTTAACAACCACTTCAAAAACGACCATGGCCGAAACCACTTGTCCGGGAAAGCCCCATATGGCGTGATGACTTGATTTGGCCAGAATGGTTGGTTTGCCCGGGCTTATAGATATACCATGTACTAGGATTTGGGCATCCGGAAGTTCGGCGAGTACTTGGATGGTAAAATCGCGGGTGCCTACGGAACTACCCCCTGAAATCAAGACCATGTCTGTTTTTTCGAGAGCCAGGACACATTTTTTCAAAAGATCATCAAAGTCGTCCGGAATAATTCCGAAAGACACCGGGTCAGCCCCGGCATTTTTCACAAGACCGGAGAGCGTGTACATGTTTACGTCGCGAATTTGGCCGGGACCCGGTGTTTTATCAATGGGAACTATTTCATCTCCGGTTGAGATAATACCGATGACAGGCTTTTTGTAAACCCTGACCCTGTTTTGGCCAAATGCGGCCAGAAGTCCGGTTTCCTGGGCTCTGAGTCTTTTCCCGCCGGAAACCAGAACAGCGTTTTTAGTGATATCCTCGCCCTTTTCAAGTATATTCTGTCCCGGAGCAACACTCCGGTATACCTCAATGCTTATGTCGTCCACCGCTTCTGTATGTTCGATCATGATAACACTATCGGCCCCGTCCGGCAGCATGCCTCCGGTTGAGATCGCAGCGGCTTGGCCGGTTTCAATGGAAAAAGGGGGAGATTCTCCCATAATTACCGAACCTATGATGGAAAGATAGGCCGGATTTGCTTCTGATGCGCCAAAGGTCGAGGACGCACGGACCGCATAGCCGTCCATGGTGGATCGCATAAAATCGGGAAGGTCCACATCCGCATGAATATCTTGGGCAAGAACCCTTCCGGTTGCCTCAATAAGCGGCACGTCTTCAGTCTCAACCGAAGTAAAATCAGATGCGTATTCCAGAACCTTTTTTAAATCCGTAACTTTAAAAAATTCTTTCATAACCAACAAATTGGCAATTTTATGACTTATTGAAAATACATATTTATTAATGACAACCTGTTTCCACCATCAGAAAGGAAGAATGGAGGATACCACTAAAACGCGCATTATCTGTTTCGAAAAAAGGTTATGCAGAATTTCGATATAGTAGTATGATAATTGTTTATGTGTCAAGGAATCGACCTTAAAGTGTTTCCATTTAAATAGAATAAAATATAAGCAAACATTTCATCCATTGGAAAATGTCGTTTTCTCCTTGAAAAAATGAGTTTATTTATTTAAATGACTGTTTATGGGTTATATCTTCGATTTTAATGACGCGGTGGCATACGAAAAATGGTATGACAAACCTCATAACCGGTTTGTTGCTGAGCTCGAAAACCGGCTCATGCTCGATTTGCTCAAGCCTGCACCGGGGGAGAGCGTTTTGGAAATCGGTTGCGGAACCGGTGCCGGCCTGCTTACATTTATAGATGCCGGGGTCGAAGTAACCGGAATTGATCCATCCCCTTATATGCTGGACATCGCCCTAAAAAATGTAGGGAATCGTGCGGATCTCCACCGTGGTTTTGCAGAGGATCTTCCCTTTGAAGACAACTCCTTTAACCATGCCTGTTTTATTACCACCCTGGAATTTGTCGAAGATCCCAAAAAGGCGATTGAGGAGGCAAGCAGAGTTGCAAAAGACAGGATATTCCTTGGAGTTCTAAATAGTTATTCGGTTAAAGGGGTTCAGCGCCGGGTCAAAGGAATTTTTTCCAGTACCATATATAACCGGGCTCATTTCTTCAGTATCTGGGAGCTTAAACAGAAAATTCGGTCCCTTTTAGGGGATGTGCCCATATCATGGCGTACCGTATGTCATTTTCCGGCGGCAACCGGCCGGATGACCCGCAGACTGGAAAAGTTTGCCATATTACAAAGATGTCCGTGCGGAGCTTTTATCGGAATGGTGGTTACCCTGGTTCCCCGTTTCAGAACCCGGCCCCTTGCCGTGCCCATTAAAACAAAACATACCACCGGTGTGGCGGCCGGATAGGAGCGTTTAAGGTTCAACTTTTAACTTCAGGCAGGAGTCCGAATTATGGAAGCCTATTTATATGAACCTCTGGAGAAAAAAAAGGTAAAATGCAGTCTTTGCAACCACCGGTGCATCATAAAAGAGGGCCGTCGCGGAATATGTGGTGTCAGGGAAAACCGGGGCGGAGTACTGGAAACCCTGGTTTACGGAAGGCTCATTGCCCGTAATATCGATCCCATTGAAAAAAAGCCGCTTTTTCATCTCATGCCCGGAAGCCTTTCCTATTCCGTGGCAACCGTCGGGTGTAATTTTAAGTGTCAATTTTGCCAGAACGCTGATATCGCCCAGATGCCGTCGGATCGTGACGGAATGATTGTCGGTGACTTCTTCTCGCCCGATGATATTGTGAATGCCGCTTTACGAGGGGATTGCAAAACCATCGCCTATACGTATACCGAACCCACGGTTTTTTTTGAATTGGCCTATGATACGGCCAAACTTGCTCACCAAAAGGGAATTAATAATATTTTCGTCACCAATGGATACATGACCGCCGAAGCCCTTAACATGATACATCCCTATCTGGATGCGGCTAATGTCGACTTAAAAGCTTACACCCATGATTTTTATAAAACATATTGCGGGGCCAAGCTGGCGCCTGTCAAAGAGACGTTAAAACTCATGAAATCCCTCGGTGTTTTTGTGGAGGTAACCACATTGCTTATTCCGGGATTGAACGATGCCATGGATGAGCTTGAAGAACTGGCGGCCTTTCTGGCGGGTACTCTGGGCACGGAAACCCCCTGGCATATCAGCCGGTTTCATCCCACATACCGGCTGAAGGATCGACCGTCAACCCCAGTTAAGACTCTGGTTGTGGCTCGTGAAATCGGAATAAAGGCGGGCTTAAAATATGTTTATACCGGTAATGTGCCCGGTGAAAGCGGAGAGAAGACATTCTGTTATCAGTGCGGTAAGATCCTGATTGACCGATGGGGATTTTATGTCCGGGAAAATCTGATAGAAAATGGACGGTGCCCCAATTGCGGCGCGGAAATTGATGGCGTGGAATTGTAACAAGTCGATTTCTTGATTTTTCACGAATTAGGCGTTTTGCAGAGGTCTCTTTTATTTCATTTCAGATCGCGAACGGGCAACGCCCGGTATGCTTTTTTATGCACCATTCGATCCGAATAATGGTACCCTCGTTTGAAGTTAAAAATAAAGGCTTGAATCGCTGACGTTTCAGAGGCCCAAACCCATCCGCAACTCAATTTTATATCCGGCACGATCTTTACCCGTTGTCCGCAATCGGTTTCATATCCCTTGTATTTTTTATCAGATACATACAGGCTTTGAAGTTCTTTTAGCGTGGGGAGCCGCCAGTTATCATAGGCTGTCTGGATGGTATCGGGAAAGGTGTATTTTACCCACAAGTTCGCCTGATTCCAGTTAATATCACCTTGGTTGTCGGTTTTTGCCCACATCAGTCCCAATTGGTGATCGGTCACCGTTCCGTCGCCGTTATCAGTAAACCGGTCATCGGCGATTGCCCAAGCATGGATAAATAGCATAACAGAAACCATTATCAATAGGTTTGATAAGTTCTTTTTGGACATTTTGCCCTCCTATTCAGAGCGCGATGATAGTTAATCTCGGACTGGCTAGAATATCCACCTGTTATAGTTTTATTCTTTTTCTTAACCGGTTGGCACTCTTTTCATCCCGAAAAGAGAGGACCGGTACGGGAGAACGGTGAAACAGCTTATCCGCCACTGATCCGACAAATACATGTTCCAGATCTGAACGTCCTTTGATCCCCATGACGACAAGATCGATGTTTTCTTTAACGATAAGCTTTAATAATTCATTTATGGGATTGCCGACCTTGAAGATTAGCCGGATATTCTCGGGGTTAAAGGAAGACTTGGCCAGGAATTGTTCCAGCATTGTTTTTCGTTCTTGTTTAATGCCGCCAATGTAATGTTCGCTATTCACTTCATAGCCCATGGATGCAATCATTCCGATAGCAGAAACATCCCGCGAGTTAATGATGCTTCCGATAATCAATTCGGCATTAAAATTTTGTGCAATTTTTACGGCATAATTGAAAAGGCCTTCCGAATAAGAAGTAAAAGCAAGTGAAACCAATATCTTTTTAATGTCATCCATAATTTTTCCCTTTATTTTCTAACATTGCCTCCCTTTTTAAGGGTAAAACCCTGATAAATAGACTGCGGGTCGAATGCCGTCATATCATGCTGCAGGCGCTGGTTCTGTCTTGGGAATACGCGGTCTTTGCATCAGGTAGAGCAGCCCAAAAATGGCAAGTCCGATGGGGTATGCCCAATAACGTTGTCCATGGGGTATACCGATCAATTTAGAGATTAAATCCGGGCGCATTAATGTCACGGTTACGGATAGAAAAAAAGGTATTTCCCATATTTTGTTCTTTGCCACAAACCAGTTTTGAGTTGCTGATGCAAATGCAAAGTTACCCAAGCATGCCATGAGAAAAATAAGAATCCCCTGGGGCCAGCTTGTGATATTATGAAGTATGAGATCGCTGTTGAAAATGAACATAAACGGCAAAATAGCTGTACGGATATCATACATAAACCCCTGTAAACCGGTTGGAATCGGTGGTGACTTGGCAATAGCGGCGGCGGCATAAGCTGCCAGACCCACGGGAGGCGTATCATCCGCCAGGATCCCAAAGTAAAAACAGAACAGGTGGGCTGACATCAAAGGAACCACCCAATCCTGGTAGCCTGCAATGGTAACAATGGCCGGAGCTGTCAGAGACGCCATAACAATATATGTGGCCGTAGTGGGGAGACCCATGCCGATGACAAGGCTTGCAACGGCAGTGATCACCAGCATCAAGTAGACGTTACCCATGGAAATGACGTCGATGATTTCGGTGATGAGTCCGCCAAGCCCCAATGCCACAACACCCACTATGATTCCTGCGGCGGCGGTGGCAAGGGCGACTGCAACCATGTTTCGGGCTCCGCTGGCAAGAGAGGAAAAAATGTCGATAATACTCTGCTTGAACGCGGGGCCGATGGGTTGTTTGTTCAGGTGCGCCTTTACCGGACCTTGGAATAGCATCAGAACTGCCATGACCCATATGGCATGAAAGGCAGCGAGTTCCGGTGAGTGCCGTACAATGATGAGCTCATACAGGAGCATACCAATGGGTATAAGGTAATGCGCTCCGCCAATCAGTGTTTTGAAAAAGGCCGGGAGTTCAGCGCGCGGCATCCCCCTTAATCCCAGTTTGGATGCCTCAATATGGGTAATATAGAACAAGGCGGCATAGGAGGCAAACGCCGGTATGGCGGCAGCCTTGACCACCTCTATATAGGGAACATTAACATATTCGGCAATAATAAAGGCGGCCGCCCCCATGATCGGCGGGGCCAGCTGTCCGTCTGTGCTGGCGGCAACTTCAACGGCGGCTGCTTTAGTGGCCGGATAGCCGACTTTTTTCATCATGGGAATGGTAAACGTTCCGGTGGTGACGATATTTGCGATGCTAGAGCCGGATACCATTCCTGTGAGTCCGCTGCCCACAATAGCAGCTTTGGCCGGTCCGCCTTTGAACCCCCCTAAAAGGCTCAAGGCCAGCTGGATAAAATAATGACCCGCACCCGCCTTATCGAGCATGGCGCCGAAAAGAACGAACAGGAAAACAATGGTAGCGGAAACGTCTAAAGGAATACCGTAAATCCCTTCTTGAGACATGGTCATTTGTCCTACGAACCGGTTCATGGAGACCCCTTTAAACGCAATTATTTCAGGCATATAAGGGCCAAAAAAGGCATAACCACAAAATAGTAATGCAATAACTGGCAGGGCCGGGCCGATCACACGGCGTGACGCTTCGAGCAAAAGCACGGTAAGGGCTAAACCGATAACAATATCCCGTGTTATGGGTGCTCCGTAGCGTGTGGTAATTCCCCCATAATCGACCATGATATAAATTGCAGTAAAAGCAGCCACGATTGCTATGATATAATCAAATATGGGGATACTGTCAGTGGCAGACAGAAATTTGAGGCCGAAACGCGGTTTTTTAAAAAAAGGATAGTTAAGGAAAACAATCAGCATGGCAAAACCCAGATGGATGGCCCGGATAAATGTGGAATCTAAGATGAGCCAGCTGGCGATGGATAGCTGGAAGAAACTCCAAGCTACCGCAACGGTGGGAATGACATATCTGGAAAACCCCGTGGGACGTCTGCTGATTCCCTCTTCTTCTTCGGCCATCTTTCTGGCAAGTTCAAGCCCATCATCTTGCTCCAGGCTGTCATCCTGTTCATGAATTTCATTTTTGCTCATGGCTAGCACATAATCTGTCAGTATTGTAGGCCAATGTTAAATACGACACAAAGATTCCGGAAAAAAATTCAGGCTGACCGTTTTAATCGAAATGTAAAATAGATCTGAAACAATATGGTACATGATGAGATAAAACAATTATACCAGGATTAATAATAAAGGGCGACGGGCCCGCATCCTTTTGCTTCGGCTCCGCCGCCCGATAGTTTAAAGGGCCGGTTTGGTTTATTTCAGACCGGCTTCCTTGTAGTATTTCATTGCACCCGGATGAATAGGTGCGGACAGACCTTCCAGCATACCTTCTTTGGTTAAAACCTGGTATGCGGGGTGCAGCTTTTTAAAATCTTCGAAATTATCAAATACTTCTTTGGTAATGGCGTACACCACATTATCCGGCACCTTTGCCGAAGTGACAAAAGTGGCCTTGACACCAAAAGTCTGGACATCTTTTTCGTTTACAGCCCCCGGGTAAACCTTAACCGGTATAAAAGCTTTGGCATAGTAAGGGTATTTTGCCAGCAGTTTATCAACACCGGTGATGGAAGCAAAGCGGACCTTCCTCTTGCCGGAAGTCGCTTCCTTTATCGATCCATTGGGATGTCCCACCGTGTAAAAGAAGGCATCGATTCTGCCGTCCTGAAGGAGTCCGGCCGATTCGGAAGCCTTGATCCCTTCTGCATTCAGGTCTTTTTTATAGTCTATCCCAACCGCTGTAAGTGCATCAATGGAATTCTGACGCTGACCCGAACCCGGGTTGCCGATGTTTACTCTTTTCCCTTTTAGATCCATAATGTCTTTGATGTCGGCATCCACAGCAGCAACGAGGGTGATCGATTCGGGATGAATGCTGAAAACCGCACGGAGATCTTTTTGGGGCTTTCCCGCCCACTCAGAATCAGGAGATCCGTTTATGGCCTGGAACTGTCGGTCCGACTGGACAACACCGAACTCTAAATCTCCGGACATAATTGCATTGACGTTGAACACCGACCCGCCGGTAGATTCCACGGTCTTGTTTACGATTTTGGCAATGGCGCCGCCGGTGGGATAGTAAACGCCGGTAATCCCTCCGGTTCCGATGGTAATAAAAGTGGTTTTAGCCTGAGCGGTTGTCGGCGCCCCTCACATGAAAAGGGCAAATCCGAACAACAGCGCGATTCCAAAAATGCAATCCATGCAAATTAAAACCCTTCAAACAGTCAGTCGGTTTCCAAGAGAAACACGCCGTCGCTCCGCTGTACCGAAATCAAATGTTTTTACCCGATATAAGGAATGATGGAATATTGCAAAATTTGAAATAATCGGTTAAAAAAAGTCTTCAGGTGAAAGAAATGAGAAAAGGAAGCCACACGATAGAAGTTAGCATCATCATTC
>JAFDHQ010000004.1 GCA_019308685.1 Deltaproteobacteria bacterium | reverse complement strand
GATAAATCCCGGACGCTCAAGACGTGCTTGCCGAGAAAAGAACGGCTTCTGAAGGCAAAATCAAGGGTTTTGAGCTTCTCCAGTTTTTCTTTTTTTCCTATTTTTGAAAGGGTTTTAATTCGTGACTGCACCAGATTGGCAAGTCTGGCCTTGGCCCTGAAACGCTCAATAAACTGTTCGACTTCCTTACGGCGTCGCTCATCTTTAATTCGGGTCTTTTCATGCACCTCTTCTTCCTGGGCAATCTGGAAGTAAAACTTTTCTGTATTTCCAGAAATTTTATGCAACTTTTTTCGGTATATTCCCATGGTATGGGTGACCAGTTTGTCCATTAGCCCTCGGTTATGGGTGATAAGCATCATTTCACGGGGATGCTTATGGTTCCAGAGTCCGGGGACTCTTCTCCGATAATGATTCGAAAAAGGGTTGTTTTTCCGTGTCCATTGAGGCCAACAAGTCCAATCCGTTCCTTTGGATTGAGCTTAAAACCGGTACCCTCAAAAAGAATTTGAGAACCAAAGCTTTTATGAAGATTTTCTACACCGATCATATTTTTTATAATGGCCAAGCCGGTGGGCCATTCTATTAAAACGGTCAGCATGACTCTATGATGTGCCTACCGGCATGTTTTATTACTGTTAACTGGAGGTATAAAGGAATACTATAAAACTGTCAATCCAGGAGAAGGCATTTGGCAGGGCAAACGGATTTGAATCCCAATACGGGAAGAATGCTCCACGACGGCGTGCATCTCTTTGCCAGTATTCCATTATTTCCTACGGGGTGAAGGCCCCATGGACCAAAGGACAGTTGGGGCGGGGCCACTAACCCGAATATTTCATGAAATATTCGGGTTAAGTCCTCGGGATGAAAAAATACTAAGTAGATGGAGGGTCTTTTATAAAAATAATTATCTCTTCTTCTCTGCGCATTCTGCCTCTCGGCTTTGAAATATCCTCATTTTTTTGGAGGGCAACCCGCTTTAAATGATATCCTTCTTCCAGATGCTTGGTCAGGGTTTTTAGTATATTTTGCTGAACATTTTCATCATTTTGAAATGCAAGTTTTTTACAAATGGTTACCGTTTCTTCGACCGTGCATTGATCTTCGACCGGCTGCAAATTCTCCTTTGCCTTTTCGCTGGTTGACAAAAATAAGTTTGAGATGTCCTCTAACCCTCTTCTGTCCTTTATATCCCTTTCCAGGCTCTTTTTTTCCATTTAGAATTAGGCCTCTTGCCTCTCCCCTTTTTCCCACAAGTCGTTATTTATTTCCTTTCTATCCATCCTCATCGTTAAAATAAGAATTCGTGGATTTTGTGGCAATGGCTTCAACCATTTCTGAATAATTGGATTGAGGAGAGTAAGCGGAGAATTCCTCCAACTCAGAAATCGGCTGCTCAATCTCAGGTGATTTTACGGACATATCAATATATTCCTCTGTCTTTTGTAAGATATCTTCCGTCTGGCTCAACGTATTGAGATCCGGATACATAGAGGCGGATATTGTAACGAATTACCGTCTCAAAAACATTATCTCCAAATTCTGTTTTAACCTTTTCCAACACAACCCTGGAGTAGCGTGTCCTGCGATCATACATGGTGATAAGCGCACGAGATTTAACATCATGGCCAGTTTTGTCTTTAAGCAGGATGATGATCTCCAGTAATTTGGATACACCGCGAAGAGAAAAAAGGCTCATATCGATGGGGATAATTACTTCTTCGCAGGCACGAAGCGCATTAAAGCAAAGATGCCCAATGCTTGGGGGGCAATCAATTACAACATAGTCATATGTTTTTTTGAGTTCCTGAATAGCACGAAACAGCCTATTTTCCCTGCCCTCCAATCCTGAAAGTTCTTGTTCGACGGCACTGAGAATCAGGCTTGAGGGAGCAAGGTCAAAGTTGTCTTTAATCGGCACCAAAATATCTTCAATCCTTAAGAACTGATAATCCTTTGGAGTTATAACATGATAAATGCTTTTCTCAAGATCAGAAGGCATTATATTCAAACCCATGGTTGCGTGAGCCTGAGGATCAAAATCAATAAGCAATACCCTCTCCCCTTTTGAAGATAAAGAAGATGCAAGGTTAATGGCTGTTGTTGTCTTACCGCATCCTCCTTTTTGATTGGCACTTGCAATAACTCTCATAAATCTCCTCCTTTTTTTTAAAAGAACAATAATCAACCTGTATATTACGTAAAAAAAAAATTCAAGTAAAAAAACACGACATATAGTAATATTTTTTTGATCATCCCCAAGTTATTGTATATTGTTGGGTTTCGGGACAGGTAGGATTATCATCTCTGTTATTTTTTTCTAGAGGAATGATGGAACAAATCAATCTCTTTATCCAGGTTCTTACCCGCCCTTTCAATCTGAATTTTGAGCCTGCTACCAACTGTGCTGTAAAACAGTGCAAGTTTCAAGTCTGCCAGCGATTGTATTGACTGGCCTGCAACCATTTGAATAATATCACCTTCCTGCAATCCTGCTTTCTTGGCAGGGCTATTGGGAAGCATACGCATGACTTCAAGTCCTTGGTCTTTTTCTTCAATTATTACCCCAAGTTTCGGAGACTTATCTCCCTCTAATTTTGTGGTAATAAGCACATAATCAGCAATTCCGTCTTCAATTTCTTCATCCTGCACAATCACCGAAAAAGCTTCGTGGTTTCTCCGATAAAGACGTTCAGGAATTCCATATTTATGTTTAATGTGACCATTTCCTGCCAGTATCACCAGTTTGCTTTCCGCATTGGCGGTTAGGAATTTTTGAGCGGATTCCGCCATGGCTTCATCCCATAAAATTTGAGCCTGTAAAAAGTGACTAAAATCTCTTAACTCCCCATGTTCCTTATGCCAAGGAAACACCTCCTTCAAATCTTTCCGGTAGCGTTCATTTGAAAAATCCATGGAACGGGGAAGTTGTTGCCTCTCCTTATCGGATAGACTGTATATGCCTTCACGAGCAACTTTACGGCTGATATCACCTTGAATATTAAGGGCAACAAGGGGCAAGTTGTGTTGTTTAAGATAATCGATGATCGGTTTATATAAATTATAATCGTACCGCCACCGGCTGAAATATTCGGTCTTTTGCAAAAATTCATGCTCATCAATTCTCCCGGCCAGATAGTCATTCACCACCGGTTGAAAAGGCTTTTGGAACATTTCCATGCCCACAGCCAGCTTATATCCGGTGTTATGCATCTTTTTAATGAGTTGCAGTTGGTTAATATGATGGGCGAACCGGTCGTGCTTTTCCCCGATGTAAATAATGCGGGATGCGGTAAGATATGGAATAATGCTGGTTACGGTTGTCGGCATATCGGGCTTCAGAACTCGGGGTGCCGGACGCGACAGCACTCGGATGCCGTTATCTGTACCGGCAACAGTTTTATAGGTGTTCCGTCCGTTTCTAAAAGCCAGCTCGGTGTATTTACCGTAATGGGGTATTTTGCGCTGAACCGCTTGAGCTTCTGTTTTGTTTTTGGCATGTAACAGGGCAATGCGCTCCGACTCATTGTATGGATTTTTATAAACTTTTATTCTTATCCCATCTTTTGGAACAGCCTGTTTTCCGAACAGCATATTTACAGCGATATTATTAAACCCTGCAATCAAAAACGAATTGTCTTTGATCTGACTTAATGTGATATTATTCGGGGTTACATAAGTAATATTTTCAATCCCAAGCGCGTCGATCATCGGTTGATATATGCCCCGTTGCGTGGATGAAACAACGACAGTCAGCTTTTGTTTGCCCATCATACCGGCCAGAACCGGCGGAATTTCTTCGGGTACTAAATGTCGCATCATTGTGTAGTCTTCATCAATGACCGCTTTACTGGGCATCTCATCCATAAAAAGACGGATCTTTTCTTTAGATTCTTTCACATGGATAAATTTCGTATTTTTGCCCGTGTCGGTGTATACGGATATGGGGATTATCAGTGGATAAACTTTTCCCTTTTGCAACAGTTCGAAGTTTAACTTAATTTGTCCCTGCTCAACACGCAACTTAGCATTTTTTACTTCAAGTCGGGGGATACCTTTACGGTTGAGCCAGGTCTCGAAGTATGGTTTTAGTTTTTTTCCGGTTACTTTTTCGAAAGCACGCTGTATATCGTTCCAGGAAGCTTTTCGAAAGCTATTGTTATAAATGAAGGCTCTTATGGCTGCGAAGAACGAATCATCACCAAAGCGTTCTCTTAATCCATGAAAAAACATTGCTGATTTTCCATAGCCTATGGTGCTTTGGGCCTTATTCCGTCTGCTGAAAAAATCACTCAAAGGCATGGCATTGCCAGCATTTACATAGGCATCGTAATCTACCAGTATTTGTTTGCGATAGTCTGTGTCTTTGCCATCAAGAGCGGCATAATGATAATCCGCAAAATAAGTGGTGATTCCTTCCGCCCAATTGCCGGATGTAAAATCAATATAAATAGAGTTTCCAAACCACTGATGTAAAATTTCATGTCCTAGGGATGTCTTAACAATGAACGGTAAATTCACCACCTGCTTACCCAGCAGGGAAAAAGTCGGCATTGAATAGCCTGTGGGGAAAATATTTTCCGCAATAGCAAAACGCTGGTATGGATAGGATGTGAGCATATTTTCGTACATTGCCAGATATTTTTTAGTATAAGCAATATACGTATCTGCAAGCTGAGCATCTTCTTTGAAGAAATAAGTTTCTATGGAGATATTGTTATATCGGTCTTTTTTCAGGACATACCGGGTTGAAGCCGCCAGATGCAAGCGGTCCAATGGGTGATTGAACTTAAAATCAAAGGTTTTTGTTTTTCCATTTTTTTGAATGATTACGGATTCAGATTCTGAAGTGGCTATAAAATTTTCCGGTAACGTCACGGCAAGATCATACGTAACCAGAACATTCGGACGCGGATACCAGTTGTCGATTAAAAACACATTCTCTGTGTCGATGAAATTAGAAGCTATCTCAAAAAAGTCTTTTCCCCCAATCTCTGTGTTAGACCCTCGTCTCAAGTCCTCGACATACTTGAGTATGCCTGTGGGTTGAAACTCGGTCCTGCCTTGACCTTGAGCCAAAATCCTATTTTTGAGATGGCTTCTAGTACCTTTTGGGTTGAAGGTGGCTTCATAACTTATAATTTTTTTTTGGCCCTTTTGCATCGTCAGATTGATGCTGTCATTGGCAGCATTAACGTCGATGCTGCCATCCACTTTCAGCTTATGCAGATTGCGAACCATTAAATTAATATTCATATGGGCATAAGATTTAATACGGGCAGTGCCCGTGATTTTCCGTTCATGGGGGTTTATCTGAACCTCTAGCGCATAGTCAAGATTAGCGCTCCAGCCCGTTGCCGGCAGACAAACCATCAAAAGAAAAAGTAGTTTTCTCATTACTTGTGAATACTCACTATCTCAGTTTGAAATGTTTGGTTCTAATCCCCCAAATGTAAAATTTGACCCAATCAAAACCGAACTTCATTAATTCCACATCATCATTTCGCATTTTTTTTGATAAAGCGGATTTTACCTTGTATCGTTTTAAAAATGTACTGTTAAACAGAAAATCACGAAATCGATCGATATTATACGTTGCCATAAAGGCCATCTTTGCTCTGGGCCCTTCCGGTCCCTGAGCGCCCCAAGGATCGGTTTGAAACAGACGTTTTACCTCTGACCAGAGCAGGGTCATTTTATTATACACAACAGAGTCCTGGTCCTTTGACCATGTTCGGATTGTCCAGGTTGTTTTTTCATACTGACCGAGACAGAACTCAGGGGGTCTGAAAAAATGAATAAGTTCTGTTTTATGATGTTTGGCATCATAAAAAACGCCCTGTTCAATCGGAAAAGTACGGCAGGTATCCGGACGGTCAGGATAAACCGAGCAGCCTGATTCCACCAGAAACGGACAGGTTCTTTCTTTATTTTTAGCCATCCGTAAAAGGACTTCCGGGAAGAAACTGGACGGTCGCAATACAATATCTACATACTTGTCAATAAACTGGTCTGTTGAGATTCTAAGCCTATTTTTTAGCCGGATAACATCGTAGGGGTATAAAAAAAGATTGAGATTTCGGCAGCATCGATTAAAACAGTCAATGCCCGGGTAACATCGAAAATTAAAATTATCCCCCGCTCTAATTAATTTTCCGGGCAAGTGGTCTATATCTTCTGTTTCTATATATTTCATAGGGTATATCTTTATTTAACATGCTTAAATTTGACGGTCTCTGCATTTCGCAATCATTCAACGTACGAAAAGTACGCCTCATGATTACAAAATTTGCACGCCTTGAATTTGAACTTTTTACAAAACCGTCTAAATCGGACTTTTTACGAGTTCATTAAATTTAGAGACATTAAAAGGTTATTAACATTTGCGCCACAGTCATTTTAATCTTTTGTGTCATACCGACCGCCTGCTTCAGTTCCTTTTCCAGTTCGGCCATTTCCATGTAAAAAGGTGTCCGATCAAACTTGAAAGGCTCTTTTTTTCGACACTGTTTTTTAAAAACCTCGCAGCCCGGCGCATACATAACCCCCTGACCCGGCCGCTGAAGTATATGGGGAATGCCGTGCAATCTGCATATCATGGGTCGGTAGGTATAAATCAGACATAAACTGCTCCAATTAAGCGGGCACATTAATCTGACCGGGCACCCTTTTTTATCAGCTTCACGGGTTTTCCGGCACAATTCCAAAGCTCTTTGCTTCACCTCGACCTGCGTTTCATCAGCAAGGGTGTTGTACCCTTCCATGATATAGAAATATTCCAAAAGGGTATAATGATAAAAGCGGGTAAAACAGCAATTGTCGTCACAGCCCGAACAATGAAAACTATAATAATCAGCGGCTTCCTGATATTTTTTATCCATAGTCGAGTAAATTACTTTTAATCGTTCTAAAAAAGGTCCAAAGATTTTACGATCGATTACGGGTAGCATTTCCGTATACCTGATAGTGGCTTCATAGTTGTATCACGAGAGATTGAGCATAAAAATTGTTAGGACTAAAATTGAGGCGATGGGAAAAAGATTTTTTCGTAAAGATCTAAAGCATATCGGTCTGTCATGCTTGCGATGAAATCACAAACAATCCTCTCAGAAGGCTGTTTATTATAATTGCACGCTTCCATATTCATGGCTTTAAGTTCTCTTTTAAACATCTTTTCGTTTTCCAGACAGCATGTGTAAAGTTCGGACAGAATCTTTTTGGCCTTGACAAATTCCCCATGGACCTGAGGTGAACGATACACCTTTTCATAAAGAAATTCTCTGAGTTCGGTCATGGAAGAATAAACCTCATTGCTCATTTCAAGACATAATTTACCCTTGCGGACATGAGTTGAAAATACAAGATCCTTTATCATGCTGTTTGCGCGTTCGGAATGCGTGCGTCCAAGAATCTTCACACAGGAATCAGGAACTTGACTTCGGCTGATAACACCACTTCGGATGGCATCATCCAAATCATGATTAAGATATGCCATAATGTCGGCAATACGGACGACATTTCCCTCAATTGTAAAGGCCCGTTCATTGGGATCATCTGGAATAATTTTTCCATACCCCTTGGAATGCTTCAAAATTCCGTCTCGGACCTCATGTGTGAGATTTAGCCCCTGACCGTTATTCTCCAATACATCAACAACACGCAGGCTCTGTTCTTTATGTGTAAAATCCGGCGAATATATTTCTTTCAGTATGGTCTCACCGCCATGACCAAACGGGGTATGTCCCAAATCATGACCTAAGGCGATGGCTTCGGTCAAATCTTCGTTAAGACGCATAGCGCGTGCTATTGTTCTTGCGATTTCAGACACTTCAAGGGTATGAGTCATCCGGGTTCGGTACTCGTCGCCCAAAGGAGCTAAAAAAACTTGAGTTTTATATTTTAACCGTCTGAAGGCATTGGAATATACAATTCGGTCCCTGTCCACCTGAAAAGCGGTTCGGATGGGACAGAGGGGTTCCTTTTTCATTCGGCCCCGGGATTCGGCGCTTAGACATCCGAACGGAGATATAAAGTCTTTTTCACGTTTTTCAAATTCTTCACGGATATTCATATGATGACAGTTATTCACAGGAATAATGAATTGTAAAGGAATATTTGAAACTTTACATCCTGAAAATCTTGTTTTATGATTTTGTTATTACCAATTGAATTTATGTGTTGTCTGGATAAAAATCAATACACAAACACTCAATACAACAAAGTTCAAAATTCAATAAATATGGACTCGCAAAGTAACTTTTCAATAAATTATGGAGTCGGGCCAACACAGCAATTAGTGACTTAGCCCCGCTTAACGTTGCAAGCTTGCCAGCCAATTTATCCAGATTAGGGAGGTTTAAGAACATTGAAAGATACACAAGGGCATCATCTCATACTCGGTGAACTGGTTGATTTTATAACGGGTGAAACAATTCAGGACACTCATGATGAAAGATACAGACAGAAACTGGCGCGTATTCTTGTGGAACATAAAGGATACCTTAAAAAGGAGATCGAACCCGGCCGCGGACTTCTTATAACCGTTGCAGATAAAAAAGCTGTTATAACAGTTGATTATACCATTAAACTTGCAGGTAAAATCTGTATTATTATAAAATATGGTCCCGGTTCACTGGTCACCCGGCATCGACCCGCGCTGGCTGCTTCGAGACTTGTGGCGCCTTATCAGGTACCGGTGGTTGTTGTCACAAACGGTGAAGATGCAGACATTCTCGAGGGAGCGACCGGTAAGGTAATTTCAATTGGCCTTGAGTCTATACCTGCCAAAGCCGAACTCATTGAACAGGTAACCAATATACATTTTGATCCTATCTCAGCCAAACAGTCTGAGATGGAATCTAAGATTGTTTATGCTTTTGAGGTCGATGGAAGCTGTATGTGCGATGACGGCACATGCAGATTGTAAAAACCCCCGTTAGAGGGATAATCTTTCTACATTAGAACCAAAGAACCAAAAAATTCACAGAAACAACATGGAATATAAATACTTCATGGGTAAGGCATTGGAACAGGCAAAAAAAGCTCTGTATGCGAGGGAATTTCCGGTGGGTTGTGTCATTGTATATCAGGACACGATATTGGCAACAGGTTCCAGAAAAGGCACATCAGGGGATTTCCCAAATGAAATTGACCATGCCGAAATCATAGCATTAAAGCAACTGATCGATTTGAAAGTAAATATTGACAAAAATAGAGTCGTCCTTTTTACAACTTTAGAACCCTGTATGATGTGTCTGGGCGCAATGATTCTGAGCGGTATCAGTGAAATCGTTTATGCCTATGAAGACATAATGGGAGGAGGTACAAACTGTGATTTGACAAAACTGACTCCGCTTTATAAAGATTGTCGAATTTCAATTGTGCCGAACGTCCTGCGCCAAGAGAGCCTGGAACTTTTCAAGGTTTTTTTTAAAAATCCGAAAAATTCTTACTGGCGTGGAAGTCTGCTTTCCGGATATACTCTCAGCCAGTAAAACCATTTTGGAAATTCTAAAAACTTGATGTATCGTAAACAACTTGGTGGTTGAATCTTGCATGAAAATTGATAAGAGTCTTTAAACGACATTCAGGTGGTAATTTGTTTTTAAATCGGCTGCCGGAGGTTATTTAACGTGGGGTCTCGATTTAATAACTATATTTATTTGCTTGCATTTTTTGCTTGCATTTATTAATGTTATTATATATTTCAGAATTCAATTTAGGTTGATGTCTCACCATATGGAATATGCACTAAAGATGTTTGACGTGCAATTCCATGTTGGAAGTATTGGCAATAATTTATGGCTCAGGAGGTGAAAGTATAGCTATACCAAGACGTACAAATAGGGCAAACAGATCAAGTAGAATCAATATTAATAGAAATATTAGAGCAAAAGAGGTCCGGGTAATAGATCCTGACGGCAATCAGATCGGCATTATTCCCACTTATAAGGCAATCGCTGTTGCGAATGATTTTGGTCTTGACTTGGTGGAAATATCTCCCAACGCTAATCCTCCTGTCTGCAAAATAATGGATTACGGGCGATATAAATATGAATTGACCAAAAAGAAACAGGAAGCAAAAAAGAAGCAGGCGACTTTTCAGCTTAAGGAAATAAAATTACGCCCAAAGACCGGTGAACATGATCTTAAGACCAAAATCAGTCATATCAAAAAGTTCATTGAAAGAAAGGACAAAGTCAAGGTAACCGTCATTTTCAGAGGACGTGAGATTACGCTTTCTCAGCTGGGTCGAGATTTGCTCGAAAGGGTTGTTCAGGAAACGGAAGAAATTGCATTGGTTGAACAGCGGCCTAAATTTGAAGGTCGCACAATGATTATGGTCCTATCGCCAAAACCATCGACAAAATAATTGTGTTCAAAACTTATTGATGAATTCGTAACAAGTCCGATTTAGACGGTTTCATAAAAAGTTCAGATTCAAGGCGTGCAAATTTTGTAATCATGAGGCGTTCTTATCGTACGTTGAATGATTGCGAAATGCAGCACAACGCAGAAGTTGGACTTTTTAAGAGACCGTCATAATTGGATAGATGATAAGTTCTCAATAACAAGGAGGATTTGAACCCACTTAATTTATTGAGAAATAAAAAAAGTATTTTTACTTATTTTTTCATAAAGATGGCGTGGGCTTGCATATTTCTGTGGTTCACGCCATCTATGTTTGATACGGAGAAGATATAATGCCAAAAATAAAAACTAACAAAGCTGCTGCAAAGCGTTTTAAAAAAACAGGTACAGGCAAATTCGTCTTTGCAAAATCACATGCAAATCATATTTTAACAAAAAAAACCACGAAACGAAAACGTGCGTTAAGGCAGAGTCAAATCATCAAAAAATCCGATAAAAAGATGGTTAAACTGCTTCTTCCCAATGGATAGTGGATTTGTAATTAGTTTCCATCCGGAAATTGCCATTTTCCGCAATCTCTGCGCTTGCCCCGTGAAATGTTTATCCGGTTGGATGCACAGCCGATTCGACTGGGGCAGAGCCTGTTTCTCTGGGGTCAATCTGTGGAATTACTTGTTTCCGCCTCGGGGCGAGACGCGGTGTTCCTTAATTTCCTTGACCTTGCGAAAAATTGCTAATTTCTGCATGGGAAACTGATTTTGTGCCCGATAACATTACGAATCAGAATATTTAGGAGAAGATTTATGCGAGTCAAAAGAGGTTTTAAAGCAAAAAGACGTCGAAAAAAAATTTTGAAATTGGCTAAAGGACATCGCGGCGGCCGTAGCAAATTGTTTCGCACCGCAGCCGATGCTGTAGATAAGGCGCTTATGTATGCTTATCGGGATCGTAAGGCACGCAAGCGTGATTTCCGAAAACTATGGATCACAAGAATTAATGCAGCGGCACGAATGAATAATCTATCTTATAGTAAATTCATACACGGATTAAAACTTGCCGGTGTTCATTTGGACCGAAAAGTTCTCGCTGAATTAGCAATATCTGATCCATCGGGATTTGCTCAAATTGCAAATTTAGCATCAGAACAGCTCTAACCCAAGGTTTGGGGAATTTTACAACAAAAAAATATTCGTATATTTTGGAACAAAATTTTTTTTAATTCTAATGATACGTTCCTCTGTTATATGGCGGGATGAGCCAAGCAACCTAACTTTTGGTTATAGATAGATCGAAAAATTGGAAAAAACTTTAGAACAGATTAAAAAAGAGGCTCTGAAGGAACTTGAAGCTGCTTCTGATCGTGAAAGCATCAAAGCCATTTCGGTCAGGTATTTGGGTCGAAAGGGTATGGTGACTCAATATTTGAGGAATATTTCAAACCTGCCAAGGGAAATCAGACCCGAAGCAGGAAAAAAGGCAAACCAAACAAAAAAAAACCTTGGTGAATTATTTAAAAAGGCCATAAAGCAACTTGAAACTCCTTCTTATGATACAGACAACCGAATTGATGTTTCGCTGCCCGGAAGAGTCATCCCGCGAGGATCGTTGCATCCCATTACCCAGATTACCCAACAAATATGCGATATTTTTGTACGACTGGGATTTGATGTTGTAGAAGGACCTGAGGTTGAAACAGATTATTATAATTTTGAAGCCCTTAATATCCCTAAAAATCATCCTGCGAGAGATATGCAGGACACATTTTATATATCCAACAACATTGTCCTTCGTACGCATACGTCTCCTACTCAGCCCCGGATAATGGAAA
This sequence comes from Deltaproteobacteria bacterium, assembly GCA_019308685.1. Taxonomy (GTDB): domain Bacteria; phylum Desulfobacterota; class Desulfobacteria; order Desulfobacterales; family UBA11574; genus S5133MH16. The sequence goes on along the minus strand of JAFDHQ010000004.1, from coordinate 31,231 downwards.
AGCAGAAACCTCCGGTAAGAATTATTGCACCCGGCAAGGTATACCGCTGTGACTCCGATTTGACGCACACTCCCATGTTTCACCAGATTGAAGGGCTTCTGGTCGATGAAAATGTTTCATTCGGTGACCTTAAGGGCGTCTTGACCACATTTGTTCACCAGATATTCGACCCGGAAACCAGTCTCAGATTCCGGCCCAGTTTTTTTCCTTTCACAGAACCGAGTGCTGAAGTTGATATAAGATGTGTTATCTGTAAAGGGGATGGATGCAGAGTATGCTCACATACCGGATGGCTTGAAGTTATCGGCGCCGGCATGGTTCATCCCGCTGTTTTTGAAAACGTTGGATACGATACAACCTGTTATACCGGTTTTGCTTTCGGCATGGGCGTGGAACGGATTGCCATGCTGAAATACGGAATTGATGACATTCGTAAGTATTTTGAAAATGATCTAAGATTTTTAAGGCAGTTTTAACATGAAGGTCAGTTTAAGCTGGTTAATGGCCGGTCTTGAAGTTGAAGCGGTTTCAGACCGTTATGATTATTTAAATCGTGTTGTCATCGGCCGGTTAGTCAAGATAGATCCCCATCCGAATGCCGATAAGTTGAAACTTTGCAGAGTTGATATCGGTGATCGCATCATCACCGTAGTTTGTGGTGCTCCCAATGTCAAATATGATATGCTTGTACCTTGTGCCATGCCTGGCACCTGTTTTCCGAAAGGCACGATCCTTGAAAAAAGCATCATCCGGGGGGAGGCTTCAGAAGGCATGATCTGCAGCGAGATCGAACTTGGGCTCGGTGCCAATAGTGACGGTATCATGGAGCTTGGCCCAAACCATTCGGTGGGTTGCCCGCTGAACAAGGCCCTTGGTTTGTCAGACCCTGTGTTTGAAATTGATCTGACTCCAAACAGACCGGATTGCCTAAGTATAATCGGAACGGCTCGCGAAATTGCGGCATTTCAGAAAAAAAAGGTAACTTATCCTGAAATTTGTCTGCCGGAATCCTTTGATGACATTTCAGACTATACCTCTATAACCATAATGGATCCTGAACTTTGTCCAAGATATGCCGCCAGCCTTGTTTTTGATATTACTGTTGGTCGGTCTCCTTTCTGGCTTCAGGATCGCTTGGTTTCAGTGGGTTTGAAACCGATTAACAATATTGTCGATATAACCAATTTTGTAATGATGGAAAGCGGCCAACCGCTTCATGCCTTTGACTTTGACCGCCTTGCTGAACACCGGATTGTGGTGCGTACAGCCGGGGAAGGTGAATCCTTTGTCACTCTTGACGGGAAAGAACGCCGCCTTGACCCGGAAATGCTTATGATTTGCGACGGTGAAAAACCGGTCGCCCTTGCGGGGGTTATGGGCGGATTGAATTCCGAAATCGAAAATTCCACAACAAAAATTCTTCTTGAAAGTGCATATTTTGATCCGGTATGCATCCGAAAGACTTCAAAAAAAACGGGGTTAAACACGGATGCCTCACACCGTTTCGAACGTGGCGTCGATCCCAAAGGAACCATTACTGCATTACATCGAGCCACGCAGCTCATTGCTGAAATCGGTGGCGGTAAACTTATTAAAGGTACAATTGATGAATATCCAAACCCTTTACCTGACCGGGTCATCGATATCAGCGGAACGGCCCTAAACCGCCGGCTGGGTATTGACCTGGGTATAAACGATATTGAAAATCATTTAAAATCGATTGAATTTCAAGTGCATAAGATTGATAATGACAGACTTCGGGTTATTCCCCCATCCTGTAGAGTCGATATCACCCGATTTGAAGACATTACAGAAGAAATTGCACGTCTATTCGGTTACAACAACATCAAAACAACCTTTCCACTGATACCTGCTGAAGCCAGGCATCCATCAAAAAAGATCGAATCAAGGGATCGAATTAAATGCCTGATGACCGGGCTGGGATTTAACGAAGCAATAAATTATAGTTTTATCAACCATCTATCATGTGATCGCCTCAATCTTGAGCCGGATGATAAAAAAAGACAGGTTGTAAATGTCTTAAATCCTCTGTCTGAAGATCAGTCGATAATGAGAACGTCTCTTATACCCGGACTTCTTGAAACCATGAAATACAACATATCGGTTCAAAACAGAAATCTTAAGCTGTTTGAGATTGGCAACGTCTTTTTTAACACCGGCCAAAAAGACAGCCTGCCTGATGAAATTGAAATGATAGCAGGTCTTTGGACGGGAAAGAGAGAGGATGCGGTTTGGTTTTCCAAGGAAATCGATTGTGATTTTTATGATATAAAAGGCGTTGTTGAAGAACTTCTGGGAAACCTGGGCATTGTTAACTCAGACTTTACCCATATGCCGACGGCATCCTGTTTTTATACAAAGCCCGGATTTACGGCCCAGGTTATTATAAAAGATGAACCCATAGGACTTGTCGGAGAATTACATCCTAAAGTGCTCACGAATTATGATTTAAAACAAACGGCCTTTATTTTTGAATTTAATTTTGATAAACTGATAAGTCACACGCCGGACACTAAATCTGTTTCGCCAATTCCAAAGTTCCCGGCCACATCAAGGGATATTACTCTGATCGTTGATAAGGATATTGAGGCAAATAAAATCCTGCAAAGCGTTATGGATTTAAATGAAGAGCTGGTGGAAAACTTACACCTGTTTGATGTTTTTGAAGGTGATCCTATTCCTGCAGGGAGAAAAAGTATCTCATTTAGAATAACCTACAGATCTTCCAGTGAAACTTTGGAAGATAAACGGGTAAATAATCTTCATAAAAGCATTTCGGACAGGCTTTTGAGAAAGATTGACGCAACCCTGCCGTCTGTATAATCTTTTAACTTACCAGCTTTTTAAAAATAGTGCCGATTGTTTGAAATGGACTTGCTGCAAAAGACTGAACGGTTGCTAACCTATTAAAAGCTGTGGGTTAAACAATGGAAGATTACACTTCTTATCAAAAAGAACTGCCGGATAAGCTTTATTTCAAGGTGGGGGAAGTCAGTGCAATTGTTGGGGTCCCGGCGTATGTTTTGAGATTCTGGGAGAATGAGTTCAAAAAAATAAATCCCAAACGATCTGATTCAGGTCAGAGGCTGTATCGGAAAAGTGACATTGAGTTGATTCTAAAAATAAAACACCTTTTGTATGATAAGAAATTTACAATTCAAGGGGCCAGACAGCATTTAAAAATCAAACCGGATGAAAAAAAAGCAAAACCTTCAACCATCTCCCTCGATGAAATTCGCATAAGACTTAAAAACATACGCGATCTTATAAGCTAATCCGAATGCTATTACCGCTTTAAAAATTTACCTAAATTTTTTAATATCTTTTTTCAAAAACAGATAACGCAGAATTTAGGATTTATTATTTAATTGTATTGACAAGGGATTTTTTTTTTATTATTTTACGAATATCCACGCGCGGGCATAACTCAGTGGTAGAGTACAAGCTTCCCAAGCTTGGAGTCGCGAGTTCAAATCTCGTTGCCCGCTCCATTGGATGTTCGCCTTGTTTAATATATAAGGTTATGAGACCTTTGAAAAATGTTCAATTTTGTTCAAGGCCAAGGAAGGCGAAAATTTTAACCACAGGAATACATTTAGTATTTTGAGGATTAAAATTTGAGTCTGACGCCGGGATTGGGCAAAAGGGGTCGTTTTTCAATGGTCTCTTATCAAAGTGTAGATTTTGGCTATGCATGTGTGGTTTGGAGTTAATTTTTTCCTTATGGTTATTTTCATGAACAGATAAAGTCTCTCGATCCACTAAGATCTACCTGTATTAGAAGAAACGGGCGAAAGCCCGTTTTTATTTTTTATGGGGGACAATTTGATGAATTTCTAAAAAGTCGAATTCATCAAATCGATAGGCCATTGAAAGGTCAAAATAAAAAAGCAAAGAACAGATTAAAATTTAAGGTCAAGACCCGGACACATAAAAACCGATCTCCGGTAAATAAGGAAAAAATTGTTGCACAGGCAAGAGAATTAATAGAATCGCTGTGTGAAACCGAGGGGTTGGAGTTGGTCCACCTTGAATATCAGAGGGAAGCGGGTGGGAGGATACTCCGCCTTTTTATAGACGGACCCGGAGGAGTTACCCTCGACGACTGTGTACATATCAGCCGCCAGTCAAGCGACCTTTTGGATGTATTTCTTGAAGATACCGGGCCATACCGTCTGGAGGTCTCATCGCCGGGACCGAATCGTCCCCTTAGAAAAAGGCGTGACTTTGATAGATTCAAAGGAAACCGTGTAAAAATTAAAACCGCTCAACCTGTTGACGGCCAAAAAAAATTTAAAGGTGTCCTTATGGGCATATCTGAAGAAATGGTAAAACTGTCGGTCAATGGTAAAATCGCATGTATTCCTTACCAGGAAATTATTACGGCGCGACTTGCTGATTAGCCCGAATGTTCACCCTTAGCTGAATAATCAGGGTTTTATTCGGACAACAGTTGATATTTAGAATAACGAGGAAAAACGTATGTTTATAGCAGATATAAAACGTGTAATTGAACAGGTTAGTCGAGACAAGGGTATTAACCGCGAGGTGCTTATCAAAGCTCTTGAGGAAGCCCTGGAATCTGCTGCGAGAAAAAAGTTTGGGACCAAGGTAGATATTGAAGTTCAATACAATGATGCAACCGGGGAAATTGAAGTATTCCAGTTTAAAGATGTGGCTGAAGAGATTACAGAGCCCGATCTCCAAATAAGCCTTGAAGAAGGGCGCAAGCTGGATTCGGAATGCGAAATCGGTGACAGCCTCGGCACAAAAATGGATACTTCCACTTTTGGACGTATCGCGGCACAGTCGGCCAAACAAGTTATTATACAGAAAATGAAAGACGCGGAGAGGGATGCGGTTTATTCGAGTTTTGTGGGCCGAAAAGGTGAAATTATCAACGGAATTGTACAGCGTTTTGACCGTAACGACATTATCGTTAATTTAGGGCAAACCGAAGGTATTCTTCCGGCAAGAGAACAGATTCCTAAGGAATCGTATCGACGGGGTGATCGTGTCAGAGCATATATAGTGGATGTGCTTCATGAAACTCGCGGCCCGCAAATTATTCTTTCGAGAACACATCCTGATTTTCTGATTTGTCTTTTCAAAACAGAAGTTCCGGAAATCAGCGAGGGTATCGTAACTATTATGGGTGCGGTTCGTGAACCCGGAATCCGTGCAAAATTTGCAGTGACTTCCAACGATTCCGATATAGACCCGGTTGGTGCCTGTGTCGGAATGAAAGGGAGTCGTGTACAGAACGTTGTTCAGGAACTTAAGGGGGAGAAAATAGATATTATATCCTGGCATATTGATCCTGCAAAATTTGTATGCAATGCACTTGCACCTGCTGAAATATCTAGAGTTATTATTGATGAAGAGAATCAATCCATGGAAGTCATTGTACCCGACGAATTTCTTTCAATAGCCATCGGGAAAAGAGGGCAAAATGTTCGTTTGGCCTCAAAACTGACTAAATGGCATCTTGATGTCATCAGTGAAACACGATACAGTAAAGCCATGCAAGATGGCTACGACTCTCTGGTTTCATTGCCGGGCGTTGGGATTAGCATGGCGGATGCTTTGTATGAAAAGGGATTTTTTTCTGCTGAGGAACTCAGCAATTCTTCGGTAGAAGATTTGATTCAGATCAGAGACATTGACGAAGAAAAAGCCATGCAACTGATCGAAACTTCAAGAAAATATATGGTAAGCACAGAAACGGCCGATGAGCTACCCAATGAAGATTTGCCCAATGATGAATTGGATGGCGATGGGAATTCAGCGGTTTCAGATGTTCAGGAGGTCTTAAAAGAAGAGACGATCGATGACATATCTGAAGAAGTTATACCGGATGATGAAGCGGATAGTGATGAAAATTCAGTGGGTTCAGATGTTCGGGAGGCCTTAAAAGAAGCTAGCGATAGTGATGAGCGGGTGTCCGGACAGTCTTTATCTGTCGATAATACTTCAGAAGATGACGGATAGCCCATATACCGGCCGGGATGGTCTTCTAAATCGGCCAAATTAACATATTGAGAAAATATATAAACAAAAGTTCGGTAACAACCGAATTCAGGGGGGATGGATGGCAAAGATCAGAATATATGAACTTGCCAGAGATCTTAACGTAACAAATAAAGAACTGCTCGAAAAGATACGGAATATGGATATTGATGTCAAAAGCCATATGAGTTCTCTGGATGATGAAGCTGTGAACAGGATAAAAATGAATTTACTTGGCTCACCACAAAAAGAGGTTGAGGAAACGCGTATAAAACCGTCGATTATCCGAAGACGAAAAAAACGTGTGCAGCCAATAGCGGTTCAGCCAGAGACGGCTATTGAACCGGAACAGCATCCCGAAAAGACAGAAGTTGCTGATCAATCGTCTGAAAAAGCGCTTAAAGAAAAAGAAATCCCTCCGGAAAAAGAAACGGAAGAGCTGATCAAGGAAGATGCTCCCGAACCTATTGTCAAAGGGAAAAAGGCTGTAGAGAAAGACGCAACCGTCAAGGAGGATGCACCTGAAGAAGCCGTTACACAACCCATTGTTTCGAAAGAAAAACCTAAAGTCATCAAACCGGTGGCTTTAAAGAAATTAAAAAAGAAAAAAGACGCTAAAAAGATTGAAAAAGATGTTCCGGCAAAAATTATAAAACTGCCCGTAACCCCCGATCCTGGGAAAAAAGAGCCCAAGATCGAAAAAGACCGGGTGCATAAACCCAAAGCAAAACTTGAAAAAATATCACCACCGACAGAGGTGTCTGAACCCGAATCACCTTCGACAGAGGCACCTGTAAAAGACAAAAAGAAAAAAAAGAAATGGACAAAAAAGCTCGACGAAACTGCAAGAGATAGAAAGTTTTTCAAAAAGAAAATCTCCTTCCGTAAAAAAGAGGTGGTTGAGGGGGCCGATCTTTATATTAAGGGTAATCGGATTCGTAAGGGGCGAAAGGCTGCAAAGGCTAAAACCACACTGGTGAAACAAAAGCCTTTGATAACTACTCCTAAAGCCATCAAACGTAGAATAAAAATTGATGAGGCCATTGCCCTGTCTGATTTGGCAAAACGAATGGGAATTAAAGCCGGAGAAATGATCAAAAAGCTGATGGCTTTGGGTGTTATGGCAACGGTTAACCAGGTTATAGATTTTGATACCGCCGTTCTTGTGGCCGCAGAATTCGATTACGAACTGGAAAAAGCCTCTTTTGAAGAAGAAACTCTTTTAAAGATAGAAAAGGATGATCCGGATAAGCTCATCGAAAGGCCGCCGGTAGTTACTATTATGGGACATGTGGATCATGGAAAGACCTCTCTTCTTGATGTGATAAGAAAAACCAAAGTCACGGAAAATGAAGCCGGGGGAATCACCCAACATATCGGGGCCTATAATGTATCTACAGATAAAGGCCAGATTGTATTTCTGGATACGCCGGGGCATGAGGCGTTTACAGAAATGCGTGCCCGTGGTGCCAAGGTCACGGACCTGGTCATTCTGGTTGTTGCCGCAGATGATGGTGTTATGCCCCAAACCATTGAAGCGATAAACCACTCAAAAGCCGCAAAAGTCCCGATCATCGTGGCAATTAATAAAATAGACAAAGAAAATGCCGATCCTGAACGGGTTCAGCGTGAACTTGCGGATACAGGTCTTGTACCTGAAGATTGGGGCGGTGATACTATTTTTGTCCAGGTTTCTGCCAAAAAGGAGCAGGGGATTGATGATCTGCTTGAAATGGTTCTTCTTCAGGCAGAAATATTGGAGCTTAAAGCAAATCCGGATCGGCTTGCCATGGGTTACGTGGTTGAAGCAAAGCTTGATTCAGGCAGAGGTGCTGTTGCCACGGTTCTGGTTAAGCAGGGAACTCTGAAGATTCATGATCCGGTGGTTTGCGGCATACACTATGGCAAAATACGAGCCTTGGTGAATGACATGGGAATGAATTTAACGTCCGCCGGACCTTCAATGCCGGTTGAAATAATCGGGCTTTCAGGTGTCCCGAATGCCGGCGATGAGTTGCTTTCGCTGGCAGACGAAAAGAATGCCAAGCAGGTCAGTGCGCATCGAATAAAGAAACAACGGTCTAAAGAACTGGCAAAAACCAGCAGATTAAGTCTTGAAAAACTTTATGAGCAGATACAGACAAACAGGGTTAAAGATCTCAATCTCATAATTAAAACCGATGTGCATGGCTCTATCGAAGCCCTTGAGGAGGCTTTGATAAAACTTTCCAACGAGGAAGTTAAAATTAACGTGGTTCATTCAGCTACCGGCACGTTGACCGAATCGGATATTTCCCTGGCCACCGTTTCTGATGCCATAATTATAGGGTTTAACGTTCGTCCCACTTCTAAAATTCAGGCGCTTGCTCATGAAGAAAACGTGGACATACGTTTTTATAATGTCATTTATGATATTATAAAAGACATCAAGGATGCCATACTCGGTATGATGTCGTCTACTTTTGAAGAACGGATCCTGGGAAAAGCCGAAGTCCGCGAAGTGTTTCATGTCCCAAAAGTTGGAGCTATCGCAGGTTGCTATGTCACTGAAGGGAAAATAGAGAGGGGGCAGCTTGCGCGTGTCCTCAGGGATTGGGTTGTCTGTCATGACGGTAAAATTTCTTCCCTCCGGCATTTCAAAGACGATATCAAAGAAGCCCAGAGCGGTTATGAATGCGGGATCGGAATCCAAAAATATAATGACATCAAGGTGGGTGATATCATAGAATGTTACTACCTTGAGGAGATCAAACCTGAACTTAAAGAGTGAGAGTGACATGGTTGCGGGTTTAGGGACTATCACATTCAGGTTACATGATTGCCGCTCTTTAAAAGGCAAAAGGAAAATTGTAAAATCGATCATTAGCCGGCTGCGCAATAATTTTAATGTTTCGGTTGCAGAGGTCGGATCAAATGACATCTATCAAAAGGCAGTGATAGGGTTTTCCCTGGTCGGCAACAATCGAAAGGTGATAAACTCCAAGATAGACAAGATTTTTAATCTGGCAGAGGAATTGAATCTGGCCGAGATCATCGACAGTGAGATGGAGATCATCAATTTATGAAACCATTTGCACGATCTGACAGAGTCAGTGGCCAGATACAAAAAGTATTGTCGGAAATATTGCTGAAAAAAATAAAAGATCCTCGTCTTGAAAAGGCCAGCATTACAGATGTTAAAATGTCTCGAGATTTAAGAATTGCGCGGATATACTTCGTTGCATCCGGTAACAAAAAAAGCATGGAAGAGGCGGCAGAAGGATTTAAAAGTGCCCTGGGGTATGTAAAACGTACACTTGCTCGCCGGTTGGGTTTGCGGTATATGCCGGATCTTAAATTTTTTTACGATGAATCTTTTGACTACGGATCACGAATAGATAAAGTCTTGAAGGCTGTAAAAGCGGATAATGGACCAAATAATACGTTATTTGAAAAATAGTGACCACATTTTGGTTGCTTCTCACGCGAACCCGGACGGCGATGCAATCGGCTCGTTGATCGCCATGGGACTTTGTTTTGATGGTTTGAATAAAAAGACAACGTTATACAATGAAAGTCCCATTCCTGCCGTGTATCGTTTTCTCCCTGCTGCAAACCGTGTTGTGAGGACTGTAAAAAACAGAGAATACGATCTTGCCGTTATTCTTGACTGCGGAGATTTACAACGAATCGGAAAGGCGGTTTCAGTGGTTCGACAGATTCCGATCATTGTCAACATCGATCATCATGTGACCAATACCCGATTCGGTCATTTTCAACTCATAGATACTTCAGCATGTGCCACCGCGGAGATCATATACCGTCTGATAAAACAGATGAATGTCCCCTTTGACAAAGCCATTGCTACGTCAATATACACGGGAATTTTGACGGATACCGGTTCTTTTCGCTTTTCAAATACAAACCGGGCCGCTTTTTCAATCTGCCAAGAAATGGTAGGATTGGGCGTCGATCCTTATAATATTGCTCAACATGTATATGGAACGTATTCTCTGGGCCGCATAAAGCTTCTTAATTTAGCCCTTGACTCTATCGAGATCTCAAATAACGGTAAACTGTCAATTATGACACTGAGTCAAGATATGTTTGATGAAACACACACCCAGGCTGAAGACAGTGACGGTTTGATCAATTACGCAAAACGTATTGAGGATGTTAAAATAGCGGCGCTGATACAGGAAAACAGGAACGGCCAAGAAAAATCAAAAAAAATTAAAAGGTTTGATGTCAGTCTCCGTTCTGATGGAACGGTTGATGTGGCTTCAATTGCAGCTTCGTTTGGTGGAGGCGGCCATTCCATTGCCGCCGGATTCAGTATTGAAACCACACTTTCTGATATAACCTCACAAATATTAAAGCTGTCTGAAAAAATATGACGTAACTGATGCAGTCTGAATTAAACGGGATTTTACTTATTGATAAGCCTGCAGGTATAACCTCCGCCGAGGTAGTGGCCTGTATAAAAAAAATATTTAAAATAAGAAAAGTCGGGCATACCGGTACACTTGATCCTTTTGCAACAGGTATTTTAATATGCTGTATCAATCGTGCGACAAAGCTTGCCAGATTTTTTCTGCACGGTAACAAAAAATATGAAGCGGTTCTTCACCTGGGTATTGAAACAGACACGCAGGATTCAACTGGAATTGTTACATCCACATGTGATAACGTATTATTTTCTGAAGTAAAAATACGTTCCGTATTTAACCAGTTTAAGGGGTCGATGGAGCAAATTCCGCCGATTTACTCGGCACTGAAATGTAAAGGGATTCCCCTTTACAAACTGGCGCGCAGGGGGAAACCGGTTCAGAAACCGGCAAGACGTATCACTATTTTTAACATTGAAATACTTAGAATCAATCTGCCGTTGATACATTTTAGTGTATCCTGCTCGGCAGGAACATACATCCGAACACTTTGCTCAGACATAGGAAAATTACTCGGATGCGGTGGCCATCTTAAAGAATTAAGGCGGATACAAAGCAGCGGGTTTTCGATTACCGAGGCTATGAAGTTATCTGAGATAGAAAATTTTGCTTTATCTGAAAACATATCCCATCGGATAATCAGTATGTCAGACGCATTGCAGGATATGCCCGAATATATAGCCGATAATGCGTTGGCAAAAAAAATAATGCATGGCAATATCCTAACCAAAAAGGATTTAAGGCCGGTGCATGCAGAGACATTAGAAGGCTTTATTAAAATTGTTGATACAAACAACCATCTGATTGCCGTATTAAAGGATACAAAAAATAGGAACAGGTATGGTTATTGTTGTGTATTCAACAATTGACGGTTTCGTAAAAAGTCCAACTTCTGCGTTGTGCTGCATTTCGTAATCATTCAACGTACGGAAAAAGTACGCCTCATGATTACAAAATTTGCACGCCTTGAATTTGAACTTTTTACGAAACCGTCTAAATCGGACTTGTTACGAGACCTTCACAATTAAGTAAGTAATTAATATTTTAACAAGAGGAGGCGAAAAACATTGGTTTTAACAACAAAAGACAAAAAGGAGCTGATCGAGCGGTTTAAGCTGCATGAAAACGATACCGGTTCTCCGGAGGTACAGGTCGGACTTCTGACACACCGTATTTCTTATCTTACAGACCACTTAAAGGTTCATAAAAAGGATCATCACTCCAGAAGGGGGTTATTGATTTTAGTGGGAAGACGGCGCAGGCTCTTGAACTACGTAAAAAATAAAGATGTAAAACGATACAGGGCAATCATAGAAACCCTGGGATTGAGAAGATAGCACACACATTTTTTGTGACCTCTTGCCCAGGAGATAAAATATAGCCTAATTTATTACATGCCTGTATTATTCGTATAAGCACAAGACAGGCTCATAGAACTGTACCTGCATTAGGGCTTAATTTTTAATCCTGCCATTAGCAATTGAACGTGACCTTTTGCTATTTAATGATCCGCCCATTAGGAATTATGGAATTTGGCAAGCCATTACAGGTTTGAAGCTGCTTTGCTTTTAGGAGACAAATATGGAAACTTTACTCAAAACTGAAATCGGTGGAAAAACACTAAGTATCGAAACCGGCAAAATCGCCAAACAGGCATCCGGTTCGGTTGTGGTTCAGTACGGAGATACTATTGTACTCGTTGCCGTAGTATCTTCTCAAGAAGAACGCCCCTCAGATTTTTTGCCGCTTACCGTTGAATATCAGGAAAAGGGGTATGCAGCGGGGCGAATACCCGGGAATTATTTCAGACGCGAAATCGGAAGGCCCAGCGAAAAGGAGACCCTGACCGCTCGCCTTATAGACCGACCCATCCGGCCGCTTTTTCCCAAAGAATACCGATGTGAAACTCAAGTTATTGCAACCGTACTCTCCATGGACCAGGAAAACGATCCTGACATTCTGGCAATGATAGGGGCATCTGCTGCTCTTGAAATATCAGACATTCCATTTGCGGGGCCGATTGCATGCGTACGTGTCGGCCGGATAAACGGTCAATTAAAAATCAATCCTACTGTAGACGAATACGAAAATTTGGACATCAACATTATTGTTGCCGGTTCAAAAACCGGTGTTGTAATGGTAGAAGGCTGTGGAAATATGGTTAGTGAATTTGATATGCTTGAAGCAATTTTTTTCGGCCATAACGCCATGCAGCCGCTTTTAGATATGCAAGTGAAACTCAAGGAAATTAACGGAGTACCCAAACGGCCCTTTATACCGCCCGAAATGGATAAGGAGCTGGTGCAAAAAGTTGAACCCCAGGCATCCCCGAGGATTAACGAGGCCCTAATGATACCTGAAAAAACCAAACGAAGCGCTGCGCTCAGGGCTATAAAATCAGATATTATTGAACAGCTCGGGGAAGATTATGTGGATCGCAGAGACGAAGTAAAAACGATATTAAATAATTTACTCAAAAAAATCAGCAGGGATATTGTTCTTAAAGAGAGACGTCGGATTGATAAAAGAAAATTTGATGAAATAAGGCCGATTACATGTGAGGTCGGCATATTGCCCAGACCCCACGGCAGTGCTATTTTTACACGGGGAGAAACCCAGGTGATATGTGTGCTGACCCTCGGGTCGGGTCGGGATGAACAGCGTGTTGAGACGCTAACCGGTGAAGAACAGAGGCCCTTTATGGTCCATTACAATTTTCCACCGTATTCGGTAGGAGAAGTCAGACGCATCGGCGGGCCGAGCCGCAGAGATATCGGTCACGGCGGGCTGTCCACCAGAGCCTTAGAAAAAACCCTGCCGGATAAGGAAGAATTTGACTATACGATCCGTCTTGTTTCAGAGGTTTTAGAGTCCAACGGATCTTCATCCATGGGAACCGTATGTTCGGGCACCCTGGCGCTAATGGACGGTGGTGTTCCAATCAAAGCTCCGGTTTCCGGTATTGCCATGGGGCTTGTAAAAGAAGGAGATGACGTGGTTATCCTATCGGATATTCTTGGGGACGAAGATCATACCGGTGATATGGATTTTAAGGTTTCCGGCACAAAAGACGGTATAACCGCACTCCAGATGGATATAAAAATTCATGAACTCTCCAAGGAGATTATGGGTAAAGCCCTTGAACAGGCACGCGTGGGTCGGCTTCATATTCTTGACAAAATGTTAGAAGCTCTTAAGGTGCCTCGTGATCGGATTTCCCCTTATGCGCCGATAATCGTTACCCTGAATATTAATCCTGACAAGATCCGTGAAGTCATCGGTCCCGGAGGAAAAATCATCAGGGCAATTCAAAATGAAACCGATACAAAACTTGAAATAGATGACCAGGGCGTGGTCAAAATCGCCGCTTTTTCTCAGGAAGAAGCAAATGCCGCCGTAAAAATGATCGATGAAATTGTAATGGAACCCGAAGTGGGAGAAATTTATGAAGGGACGGTTGTAAAGATCATGGATTTTGGTGCGTTTGTCCAGTTAATGCCCGGAACAGACGGTCTTGTGCATATCTCACAACTTGCCAATCGCCGGGTAAACAAAGTTTCTGATATTGTAAAGGAAGGGGATCGTATCAAAGTCAAAGTTCTTGAGATCAGCAGAGACGGAAAAATCCGTCTGAGCCACAAAGCTACCCTGGAAGAAGAAAAATAGGCCGAGAAAAATGGAGCACGACGTAAATAAAACTACTCTCAATAACGGCATCAGGATTGTCAGTAAGAAAATGCCCCATATTCATTCCGTATCCATGGGGGTATGGGTAAATGTCGGAGCCCGGGATGAATCGTCATCCGAAAACGGGCTTTCCCATTTTATTGAACATATGATTTTTAAGGGCACGGAAAAACGGACCGCTTTTCAGATTGCCAAGGAATTTGATTCAATCGGAGGCCAGACAAACGCTTTTACAAGTGCTGAAAATACGTGTTACCATGCAAAAGTCTTGGACACCCATCTGGAAACCATGGTCGATATTCTTTCTGATATATTTTTAAACTCCGTGTTTGATGAAAAAGAGATAGAAAATGAACGGGCGGTTATTTTTCAGGAAATCGGCATGGTGGAAGACAGTCCGGATGAATACATTCATGTGCTTTCGGGAAGAAATTTCTGGGGGGATAATTCTCTGGGACGATCCGTTCTCGGCACTCGTGAAAACGTTGCAGATTTTAATTCCCATACCATTAAAAGGTTTTTTCACAAGTTATATCAACCCGGGCGTATTGTGATTTCGGCTGCAGGCAACCTGGAGCATAACCGCTTGGTTGATCTTATCGGGCCGGTCTTTGAATCTATTCGTCCGGGGAACAGCTTCCCCGAACGGTTTACCCCTCAAGGTCGCTGCAAGGTTAACCTGCACCAGAGAAACTTGGAACAGGTTCATATCTGTTTGGGGACGAAAGGTGTTTCAATAACCGATCCACGACGGTATGCGTATTCCCTAATGAACACTATCTTCGGCGGGAACATGAGTTCAAGACTGTTTCAGGAAATACGCGAAAAAAGAGGCCTGGCTTACTCGGTTTATTCCTTTATCTCATCTTATGTGGATACCGGGATATTCGGGGCCTCTGCAGCCGTCAATCCTAAAAACGCCCGAAAATCAACCGAACTGATTCTGAAAGAGATTTCCAGACTCAAACAAACGCGTGTTGATCCAAACGAACTGCATGATGCCAAGGAACACACAAAGGGGAGTCTCATGCTTGCATCAGAAAGCAACGACAACCAGATGGTTCGGCTGGCACAGAACGAAACTCATTTTGGACGTTATATTCCTTTGGAAGAGATTGCAAATAATATCGAATCGGTTACCCGAGAAGACATCCTTGATCTGGCTGAAAGCCTTTTTCAAAAAAGACAGTTTGCGCTGACCCTATTAGGACCGGTTACTCAAAAGGATGAGTTTGACGATATTTTAACCTTCTGATTTATGAATACTTCTCCTTCCATCAAAATTCTTTGTTTAAGACCGGAATCGGACTCAGATATACCCCTGCCTCGCTACATGACACCCAATTCCTCCGGTATGGACATATGTGCGGCCATAGAAACAGACATTGTACTGGAAAAGGGTGCTGTTACCTTGATACCCACCGGTTTTGCGGTTGCTATCCCCACAGGATTTGAAATCCAGATTCGTCCAAGGAGCGGGTTGGCAGTAAATCACGGTATTGGGATTATTAATTCTCCCGGTACCATTGATGCCGATTATCGCGGAGAAATAAAGATTGCGGTGATAAACCTTGGAGAAAAGAATTATACATTTCATCGTGGGGACAGGATTGCCCAGATGGTCGTTAAAAAGGTTTATCAGGCCGAGTTAAAGGTTGTAGAACAACTCGATGAAACCGATCGCAATAGTGGCGGATTCGGGCATACGGGGCGTTAAGATGAAGAAATCCTGGTTTTCAGAGCAGTTGCAAGCCGGACTCGATTATAACCTCGAAATATGCGTATTGGCAAGCGGAAGCAGGGGGAATGCCGTTTATGTGTCCGGCGGCTCCACCTCAATACTTATTGATGCCGGCCTTTCAGGAATCGAAATTGAACGCCGCCTTCACTCAAAAGGGCTTCATCCTAAAGATCTTGACGCCATCCTTGTATCCCATGAGCATACCGACCATATCCAGGGGGTGGGTGTTCTTTCTCGCCGTTTTAACCTGCCGGTTTTTATGAGTTCTAAAACAGAAAAAACAGCCCTTTCACAGCTTGGAAATGTCCGTGTAATCAATAACTTTAAATGCGGCTCACCCTTTATGATCGATGACCTTTCCATACATCCTTTTTCCATATCCCATGATGCAGAGGATCCGTCCGGCTTTACCGTCAATCAGAACGGAACAAAAATCGGGATCGCCACAGATCTCGGCATTGCCACATCCATGGTTAAAGAGCATCTCAAAGGGTGTTCTTTGTTGATTCTTGAAGCCAATCATGATGAGGACATGCTGATAAACGGTCCCTATCCATGGCCGATAAAACAACGCATCAAGAGCAGAACCGGACATCTGTCCAACGAGGCATCGAAGAACCTTTTGCAGGAAGTGCAACATGACCGATTAAAATATGTAATTCTGGCTCACCTGAGCGAAACAAACAATACTCCCCAAAAAGCCCTAAGTGAAGTGGGCCGGGCTATGAGCCATTGCAATGCACGACTTGATGTTGCAACTCAGGATGAATGCGGGACGTTGATACGTCTTAAATAGTTTCCATCCAGAGAGACCTTTGCAAAAGCCCCTTTTTGTCCATAAACCAATGTTTTTAATTTTATACCCGGCAGAACCTCTCTATATCCCTTGGTATCACGCTTATAAAACATTGTAATTCTCCAATCTGCCATGATTTTTGGAATAGGAGTTAGAGCTTAAGCAGTCTTGCAGCGTTCCGGCCACAAATAGATTCAATCTCATCTTGTGACAGCCCGGTTTTTTCGAGTTCCTTGAAATATCTTGCAGGCTTTAACAGCGGAAAGTCACTGCCAAAAAGAATCTTGTCCAGGCCGGCAATCTCTTTTGCATACCGGTATATCCGGGGATCGTAAAGAAACGGTGATGCGGCCGTATCAAAATATACATTTTCAAGGCGTTCTTTTACATCCTTTTTTAGAAGATTAAAAAAGAAAATCCCGCCGCCCCAGTGAGCCAGAACGATTTTATTTTCCGGAAATCTCTTGATAAGATCGTAGATCTGTTTCAGGGTGTTCGGCGTTTTGCCCGGATAGATGTGTCCTACCGGTTCATTGGTATGGATCAAAAAAGGCAGGTCTCTGTCCCGACAGATTTCCATGAGAGGGGACAAATTATCCAGTGCGCCGTCATCAATTCCGGATTCATAAAAAGCGATTTCTCCAATTCCCGAAAGCCCTCCTTTAATACAACGCTCTGTTTCCGGAACAGCTTCCCTATGAGACGGATCAAAACAGCACAAACCGATCAGTCGATCGGGGTATCTGGCCACGACTTCCATGATGTAGTCGTTTTGTACTTTAAAGGGTTCCTTTGTTTTCCATGGAAAACCAAACACAACCGATTTATCGACACCCTGGTCATCCATTGAGTCGACGATTTCTTTTGCACCCACAAGTTTTGATCCGGGTGAACGGTATAACAGCTTGAATGCAGATTCATTGGGAAAATATTTTTGTCTGTTCTCACGTATGGCTTTGGGGAAAATATGCGTATGAAAATCGATGATCATTGTTATCCACCTTTATTCTCGATGATTTGCATCAAGAACTATAAGTTCTGATACTTTTTTCATTACCGGACGATTATGATTAAATATCATATTATATGTTTTTATCAACTGAAATATGTTTGACAAAACCAATTAAAGGTTTAAAAATTAAAGGGATCTACGACTTGCCTTCGGCTATTACTTATGCTAATAAATCAAAATATTATGTTTCCCATTTTGTTTACGATCAATTAGGGTTTCACTTGATATGCTGATCGATTGAAAGGAGCAGAATATGAAAATCGAGATTAAAAAACCAACAAATAAGGATATAGAAACAGGGGGTGTTTTATCCTGGCCCATATGGGAAAAAGAAATTTCTCGATTCGACTGGCATTATGACAGTACTGAGGAATGCTATTTATTGGAAGGCAAAGTTATTGTTGAAACAAAAGACGGCGACACGGTGGAATTCGGAAAGGGGGATTTTGTTACATTCCCAAAAGGGTTATCCTGTATCTGGGATATTAAGGCGCCGGTAAAAAAGCACTATAATTTTAAATAAAACCCAAACTGGCGGCGTTCGGGTAAAAAGGGCTATATTTTAAGGTCCCAAACCATGTAACCATCAGATACCTATGCTTTGAGTATCAGATAAGCGACATATCCTGCATAGCAGACCAGGAGAATCACACCATGTTTGCGTGTTATCGTGTAATTCTTTTTCATCATCAGCCACGGCAGAAAACCGACGAATATCATCACCAGGTAATCAACGAGCAGACCGCTAGGAATGAAGCCGCCTGGAATAGGAATCGGTCTGATTAAAGAGGCCGCTCCGAGCACGCTCAGTATGTTGAAAACATTACTTCCCACCAGGTTGCCGATGCTGATATCCATCTCTTTTCTCAGTGCGGCAACAACGGAAGTGGCGAGCTCCGGAAGCGAAGTCCCCAGTGCAACAATGGTCAGGCCGATGAACTTTTCACTGACATTGAATATTTTCATGATTGCAACCGCGGAATCAATAAGAACTTCCGCACCGATGATCACACCGATGATTCCCGCCGTGATACATACAACCTGACGGGTTTTTGAAGTTACATATTCGATTTTTTCCACGGCATGTGCGAAAGCAACACTTTCGCTTTTTACGTCCCGTCGGGATTCTTTAACGGCAATATAATAATTGAACCATGTATATAAGATAATTCCGCCGAAAAGCGACGCACCTTCGAGCCTTCCGATTTTCGAGTCAAAAGAAATCAGCAAAAGACATATGGATATGCCGAGCATAATCGGAATATCCCGGCGGTACACCGACCGATTGCTCGTTATCGGATGTATACATGCGGCCAAACCCAGAACAAGAGCAATGTTGCAGATGTTGCTTCCCACAACATTTCCTACGGCGATCATGCTTTTATCTTTAATCGAAGATACCACACTGATAAACAGTTCGGGTGCCGAAGTCCCGAATGCAACTACGGTTAAACCGATAACAAGCGGTGTCAAACCGAGATTGCGAGCCAGGCTCGAAGATCCTTTTACAAGCCAGTTGGCACCATAATAGAGCATCAACAGACCGATAACAAAATAGACCAGATTAAGTATCATACACAAAAGTCCTTAATTTCTTTAATGTCTTATCCGTATCAAATTTAATGAATAAATGTAACCCATTAAACAAAATAAATTGCTCATTATATTTTGGACTTTGTGAAAACCCATTCATTTGTATTGTTATTCATTTTGTGAAAAAAGATTTTTCATCAGGAAAAATGGTTGCATAAAAGCTTCGATTTAGGGTAAAACTTCAATACTATTTATTGGGGTTTAGGAGAATCTGTATTGCACTATGAGGGAAATATCATTCGGCCGCCCAGTGAAGCCAACAGCATTTTGCTGCTGATCACCGTCGGGTGTTCCAGGAACAAGTGCACATTCTGTGGGGCATACAAGGCGGAGCGGTTTCGTATAAAAGGGGATTCCATGATCATGGAGGATATCGCTTTTGCGGCAACCTTCTGCAAACGCCAGCGCCGGGTGTTTCTTTGCGATGGAGATGCGTTAATTGTCCCTCAGAAAAGGTTGCTGAACATTCTTTTGGAAAATTTAAAAAAAGGAGAAACCAATTATGAATCAGGGCTTGTCAGAAAGCCGGGCGAAAATCGATGAGATTTGTATCAATACCATACGCACTCTTTCCATGGATGCGGTTCAAAAGGCTAACTCCGGACATCCCGGTGCGCCAATGGGTCTTGCTCCTGCAGGCTATGTTCTATGGACTCGGGTGATGAAACATAATCCCAAAAATCCCGGATGGCTGGACAGGGATCGATTTGTGCTTTCAGCCGGACATGCATCAATGCTCCTTTACAGCCTGCTTCATCTTACGGGTTATGACGTAACCCTTGATGAAATAAAAAATTTTCGACAGTGGGGCAGTAAGACGCCGGGACATCCTGAATTCGGCCATACTCCCGGAGTGGAAACCACAACCGGTCCTCTGGGTCAGGGCTTTGCCAATGCCGTGGGTATGGCGATGGCAGAACGGCACCTTGCGGCCCGATTTAACCGAAAAGGATATGATATTGTTGACCATTTCACATATATGATGTGCGGAGACGGAGACATGATGGAAGGGATATCTTCGGAAGCCGCTTCCCTTGCCGGGCATCTGGGCCTTGGCAGACTCATTTGCATTTACGATGACAATAAAATTTCAATTGAAGGGAGTACCGAAATAACCTTTACCGAAGACGTTGCCTTGCGTTTTAAGGCCTATAACTGGCATATTCTGAAAGTTGATGACGGGAATGATATTGATGCCATTTTCAATGCCCTCCGGAAAGCCAAAGCCGAGACCGAACGCCCGTCACTCATTGTTCTGCGAACCCATATCGCTTTCGGAAGTCCCAATAAACAGGATACCGCCGACGCCCACGGCGCACCGCTTGGCGAAGAAGAAGTCCGCCTGACGAAAAAAGTCCTGGGTATTCCTGAAGAACCGTCTTTTTTCATACCTGAGCAGGCGTTAAATAGATTCAGAAAATGCATCGAAGCAGGAAAAGAAGCCGAAGCCGGGTGGCAGGAAAACTATCTGGCGTACAGCAAAGAACATCCGGATCTGGCAAAACAATGGGTCGATGCCATGAGTGGTTTTTTAACACCCGGATGGGATGAAAAAATGCCCGAATTTTCCGTTGCCGACGGTCCCATTGCAACCCGTGCAGCATCAGGTAAGGTTCTGAATGTCATTGCAGATAAAATCCCCACACTTATCGGCGGTTCTGCGGATCTGGCTCCTTCCAACAAAACATATATGGACACTTCCCGTGAATTTCAAAACCATGCATACGAGGGACGCAATATTCGTTTCGGTGTCCGGGAACATGCCATGGCAGGAATAATGTCCGGTATGTTCCTGCACAATGGCCTGCGGCCGTATGGTGGAACATTCCTTGTTTTTGCCGACTATATGAGGCCGGCAATTCGCGCAGCCAGCCTTATGAACCTGCCGATGATATATGTCTTTACTCATGACAGTATCGCGGTCGGCGAAGACGGCCCGACCCACCAGCCCGTTGAACAACTCGCCAGCCTGCGGGCAATTCCGGGCCTTACGGTTATACGCCCTGCGGATGCTTCTGAAACCGTCCAGGCATGGCGTCATGCCGTAAAAAACACAAGAGGTCCGGTTGCTCTGATTCTAAGTCGCCAGAAACTTCCGGTATTAAACCGGGGCACTAAAGAAAACGGGCTGGAAAACGGGGCGTATATCCTGGCGGATTGCGAGGGCAAGCCCGATATTATCCTGATTGGCACAGGTTCGGAAGTGCATATTGCCCTTGAAGCCCAAAAGCGTCTTGCTTTGGACAATATTGCCGCCCGGGTGGTAAGCATGCCAAGTTGGGAACTTTTCGAACGAATTCCTCAGGAGTATAAAGACCGTGTGCTTTTACCGGATGTCACCGTGCGTCTTGCCATAGAAGCCGGTTCTCCCATGGGATGGGAACACTATGTCGGAAACAGGGACGCAGTCATCGGAATGAGTAAATTTGGTGCTTCCGCACCGGGTGGAACCGTAATGAAACAGTTTGGCTTTACACCTGAAAACATTGTTCAAAAAGCAATGGAGCTTTTGAAAAAATAGTCTGTTTTTTCAATAGGCACAACGTATAAGGAAAGATTGAGTTATGGATGATAAGGTAACAGCCGAAATTGAGCGGTTAAAAAAAGATTGTTTTCATATGGAACAACTCAGACATGATGAAAAGCAGTGTCTATTAAAGGTCATTAATGCCTTTGGCACCGTGATGGCTACGCATGAGGGGCTTTCAGCAGAATACCGGGCCGTAAAAGAAATGGTTAACACGGACCAGGCGTTACCTATTGACCGGATTGAAAATGAGGTTGATAAGCTTAGAAGCAAAATTTTTGCAGAAGAGACTAAAAAAGGGCTTGATCAGGAAAACCTGAGCCAAGTTAATGAGTTAAAAGATCGTTTGTTCAAGTCATGCAGAATAGTTAAGAAAATAATGGTTGTTCTTCTCGATAATTTCTACCCGGTAACCGACGAACTGAAAACACAAGCCGAGTCTATTCATCTTAAATGCCATAAAAACATGGCACAGGTGGAGTTAGAGAATGCAACCGCCTCGTTTTTAGGTTTTATTACAGGACTGAAAGGCAAGATCTCGGAAGATTTCACATATATCAACAATACGTTTATTATGCTCTTGGGACATGTTAAAGAGCTGGAAAAAACATTGACGAAAGAAATTGGTGGAGATGAGAACATAAAAGAGATTGAGCGGTTTGAGATAAAGGTTAATCATCAAGTCGGTTCAATAGCCGACTCGTTTAACCTCCATACTACCATCGATGAAATAAAGGGTGCTGTCATTGAAAAGCTGACCAAAATAAAGCAGCTGATGTCGAAAAGAAAAGAGGAAGAAATCCGAAAAGCTCGAAAAGCTCAGGAAAATATCGATAAACTTAAAAAGAAGATTACAGAAGCGGAAAAAGACGCCCTTATTCTGGCTAAAAAGGCGGAACATTTCCAATCGGCAGCTACAAAAGACGGGCTCACGGGTCTATACAACCGCAGTGCTTTTGATGTGAATTTAAAAAATTCTCTGACGGAGTTCAACAAAGAGAAAAGAGCGTTATCATTGGTGCTTTTTGATGTAGATAATTTTAAATGGATCAATGATACGTTAGGTCACGTTGCCGGAGATAAAGTATTGCAAAAGGTGGCCCAGTGTCTGAAGGAAACTTTTCGAAAAGATGATTTCATTGCACGATATGGAGGAGATGAGTTTGCTGTTGTCATTTCAGGTTTGAATGAGAAAATGGCTCAAGAGAAAATTTTGAACTTTAAAGAAAATTTCAGAAAAAGACGTTTTTTTTCTAGCGATACCGGAGATGTAAATATAACTGTGAGCGCCGGTGTTACCATGGCCACTGAAGGAGATAGCCCTGAAGATTTCATACATAGAGCCGATACAAGAATGTATGAAGTTAAAAAGAAGAAAACCTAATGATGAATTCATCAATTTTGAAACCATAGATGGAAATGGACCATGGATCAAACCGTAAAAGAGGCGATCTATCGCGCAGTTGAAAAAGAGCCGTTTGCACGGGCTTTGAGAATGGAACTTGTGGAGTTGGAACTTGGATATTCCGTGGTGGAGATGATCTATAATCCACAAGCCATGGACAATATTTACGGTAGAGCCCACGGCGGAGTCATTTTTGGCTTGATCGACGAGGCATTTGAGGCAGCCGGTCAGACAGAGGGGACCGTGGCGGTGGCTTTAAACGTGAGCGTAACCTATGTGTCCAGTCCCAAACCGGGAAAGCTTTTGCGAGCCCAAGCCCGGCAAGTCAGCCGGACTAAGAAGACGGCCGGTTATGATATCAAGGTAACGGATAAGGATGGACAGTTGATCGCTACCTGCCAGGCTCTGGCGTATCGTACCGGTAAGCCCATTCCTTTTCTTTGACGCCTTTGTAAAAAGTCAGTTTGGTTCGGTCTGTAGTAGACAAAAGCCTTTTTACGAGTTCATTGTCCATGAAGGTTGAGGAGATAAAAATAAAATGCAAATTGCAGAAAACGCACTAAAAATATTACAAAAAAGATATTTTGCTAAAGGTGAAACCTGGGAAAAATTGTGTGACCGGGTCGCGCATAAAGTGGCAGGCGCCGAAGAAAATCCAGAAGGACGTGAAAAATGGAAGAAAGAATATAAAAAGATTATGATGGACCTGGATTTTTTACCCAACAGCCCCACTTTGCGAAAT
This sequence comes from Deltaproteobacteria bacterium, assembly GCA_019308685.1. Classification (GTDB taxonomy): domain Bacteria; phylum Desulfobacterota; class Desulfobacteria; order Desulfobacterales; family UBA11574; genus S5133MH16. The sequence continues at coordinate 7,271 of JAFDHQ010000004.1, read as the reverse complement.
TTTGGCAGAAATCAAGGGTGTGGAAGCGCATGTTTTGTTCTTCCCATGGAAGATAGTCGAAGAAGTATTTTTAAAACACTTTCTGACGCCGTGGACGTACAGGCGCACGGAGGTGGAACCGGTATGAGTTTTTCGAACCTTCGTCCCAAAGGCGACCGCATTACTTCCACCGGAGGAACGGCTTCAGGCCCGCTCTCTTTCATAGAAATCTTCGATTTCACCATCGGAGATATCATAAAACAAGGAGGCACCCGAGATGGCGCCAATATGGGGATCCTGCGGGTTGATCATCCTGATATTGAGAGTTTCTTGACCGCCAAGATTCTGGAGGGAGAGCTGAAGAATTTCAATTTGTCTGTGGGCGTCACGGATGCTTTTATGAAAGATGTTGAGAATGACAGGGAGTATGATCTGGTTTTTAATGACACAATATACAAAACCCTCTCTGCACGGGAGATTTGGGACACAATGGTAGACGGCGCCTGGAGAAACGGGGAGCCGGGTATTGTCTTTTTAGATACCATTAACAGAAACAATCCCTTGCGTCCAATGGGTGAAATTGAGGCCACAAACCCATGCGGAGAGCAACCGCTGTTGCCTTACAGCTCTTGTAATCTTGGATCCATAAATCTTTCTCGGATGGTCAGTGGTGATTGGGTAAAAGGAAAAGCAAAAATAGATTGGGAAAAACTGCGTAAAACCGCCCGGATCGGCGTACGTTTTCTCGATTCGGTAATCACCGTCAATAATTATCCTATTGCGGAAATCGAAAAAATGACCTTAAAAACCAGACAGATCGGCCTGGGGATCATGGGCTTTGCCGACATGTGCATCAAGCTTCACATTCGATACGGATCCGATGAGTCTGTCAATTTGGCGAAAGAAATAATGACCTTTATTTACAATATTGCCAATGAAACTTCCATTGAATTGGGCAATGAAAAAGGTGCGGCGCCGGTTTATGATGAATATGAGTTTTCCATTCCCAAAAGACGCAACGGTACGCTGACAACCGTTGCCCCCACCGGTACGATTTCAATGATTGCAAACTGTTCGTCGGGGTGTGAACCGAACTTTGCATTTAGCTATACCAAGGAGTGTCTGGAGGGAGAAAAGCTAAACATGGTTCCTGATGTGGTACGGGAATGGTTCGAAAAAAAGGGAGCCGAATCCTTACCTGATTTTTTTGTCACTACCAATGATGTTTCTGTTGAAGAACACATTATGATACAGGCTGCATTTCAGAACAACGGCGTTGACTCCAGCGTTTCAAAAACCATCAATGCGCCTTACAACACCGATAAATCCGAGATTTCCCAAGCCTTTTTCAAAGCATGGAAGATGGGATGCAAAGGGATCACATTTTACCGGGACGGTTCCCGTGTTGTCCAGGCTTTGTATACAAAAAAGCAAAAGGTAGAACCTGAAAAAGCAGCTAAATTAGTTAGAGGAGAACTCAAGCATCGTCCTCGGGCGACCACCGGGCCGAGTCTCAAAATGAAAACAGCCTGCGGCAAACTCTATGTTGATCCTCATTTTGACAAAGATGGAGTGGTGGAAGTTTTTATAAGAACCGTAGGCGGCGGCTGCGCGGCGAACACCAAGGCAATGGGCGTGCTTTTGTCTTACTGTCTCCGGGCCGGTGTGTCTACTGAAAAAATAATAGGCTCCATGAAATCCATCCACTGTCCGGCCTGTACAAAGGCAATTTCTTCAGGAAAAGATGTGGAAGTAAATAGTTGTGCGGCCGGGATGGGCAAAGCCCTTGAGGTTGCCATAGAAAATGCGGAATTGTACCGTGAAGTTGCAAAACGAATTGAAGATGCAGATATTCATTTTAACGAGCATCATACGACAAAAATCAAAGATATTTGCTGCCCGGATTGCGGTGCACCAATTCATCGGGCCGAAGGCTGTATGGTGTGCTCCAACATGGAGTGTGGGTGGGCGCGGTGTTAACCGGATTTTTTTCTCATCAAAACCGAACCATGATAATGATAACTGCCGGTGCATTAAAATATCGGAACCCTCGTTCCATCCATCGGTCCCTTTTCTCCTTATCATTTTCCGTTGACAGTAAAGCGATTTTTGCTTAAAATGAGTGATATTCAGAATATTTTATTTTTTACACTTGCCTTATTCTTATTTCAATCTTTAATTTATAGAGAGGTGCCTCAAAATGACGAATAAATGGGTATATCTTTTTGGTGAAGTTGAAGAAGCAAAAGATCATGTGGGTGGTGATTGGGAAAACGTGCGGGGATTGTTGGGCGGCAAGGGAGCCAATTTAGCGGAAATGGTACGTATTGATATGCCGGTTCCCCCCGGTTTTACCGTTACTACCGAGGCTTGCAACGCCTATTTGGCGGCGGGTGGCACCTTTCCGCAGGGGCTGAGGGATCAGATAGGAAAGGCCATGCAGACTGTCGAAGCTGCCACCGGCAAGAAATTCGGTGACCCAAAGAACCCATTATTGATTTCATGCCGCAGCGGTGGCAAGTTCTCCATGCCGGGTATGATGGACACGGTGCTCAACATCGGTCTTAACGACCAAACCGCCGAGGGAATGGTGGAATTGACCGGCGATGAACGGTTTGTTTATGATTCTTATCGCCGTTTGGTGCAGATGTTCGGCAGTGTGGTAATGGGTGCTCCTGATGAGGCTTTTGAGGAAGTCATTACCCAAGCCCGGCGTAAAGCAGGCGTAAAAACCGACACGGAGTTGACAGCCGATGCCTGGAAGGACGTAACTAACAAATTTAAGTCGATTTTCAGACGATATGCAAACCGCAATTTTCCAACCGATCCAAACGAGCAGCTCATTTTGGCCACCGAAGCTGTTTTTAAGAGCTGGAACGGTAAGCGGGCGGTTGACTATCGCAATGCTGCAGGTATTCCACATGATTTGGGCACGGCGGTCAGTATCCAGACCATGGTTTTTGGCAACATGGGCAACGACAGTGCTACCGGTGTTGCCTTGACGCGCAACGGCACCACCGGAGAAAATCACATAGAAGGCGATTATCTTACCAATGCACAGGGTGAGGACGTGGTTGCCGGTATACGACTGACGGATGACATTTCAAAACTCAAAGAGGAGATGCCCACGGCCTATGAAGAATTCGAGCAAATCACCCAGAAGCTGGAGAAGCACTATCGTGATATGCAAGATGTGGAGTTTACCATTGAAAAGGGTAAGCTCTGGATGCTGCAGACGCGCGACGGCAAGCGTACAGCCCAGGCCGCTGTTCGTATCGCAGTTGATATGGTGAAAGAAGGTTTGATTACGCGCGAGGAAGCGGTTATGCGTGTTTCTCCGGAGCAGGTTGACTTTTTCCTGCACCCGCAGTTTGATCGGGAAGCCATCAAAAAGGCCAAAGCAACCGGCGGAATGCTGGCCACCGGCCTTAATGTTTCGCCGGGCGCAGCTTATGGCGTGGTTGCCCTTGACGCTGATATCGCTGAAGCATGGGCCAAAGAAGAAGGCAAAGACGTCATCATGGTACGTCCTGAAACCCGTCCGGACGACGTACACGGCATGCTGGCTGCTCAGGGAATTCTCACCAGCCGGGGGGGGAGAACCAGCCATGCTGCTTTGGTTGCCCGGCAGTTTGGCAAGCCGGCCGTCGTGGGCGTTTCGGCCCTTGAAATAGATATGGCCCATCGCCAGATGAGTGTGAACGATCAGATTATCAAAGAAGGTGACTGGATCTCCATTGACGGCACGACGGGTGAACTTTATATGGGGAAGCTCAAGACCATGGTTCCCGACATTAAGGACCTCTGGCTGATGAAGATACTATCCTGGGCGGATGAGTTTCGTCAACTGGGCGTCTGGACCAACGCCGACTATCCGGCCGACGCCCAGCGCGCACGGGATTATGGTGCAGAAGGGATCGGCCTGTGTCGGACAGAGCACATGTTTTTTGAGGCCGAGCGACTCCCTTTTGTTCAGAAGATGATTATGACGGATTTACCCAGTGAACGGCGCGAGGCACTTGATGCGCTGCTTCCCTTTCAGCGGGATGACTTTGCCGGTCTTTTCCGTGTGATGGACGGTCTGCCGGTCATTATTCGCCTGATCGATCCGCCGTTGCACGAATTTTTACCCAACCATGTGGACCTGATGCGAGATTTGACCGACTGTAAGATTCGTCTGAAAGAGGCCAGCAATCTTGAGGAAATTAATAAGCTGTTGGGCCAAATCACCAAAGAAGAACAAATTCTCAAGCGGGTCGAGAGTCTGCATGAATCCAATCCCATGCTGGGCCTGCGTGGTGTGCGCCTGGGGATTCACATTCCGGAACTGACCACTATGCAGGTGCGTGCCATCTTTGAGGCCGCGTGCATGGTGGCTAAAGAAGGGATAGACGTGCATCCGGAGGTGATGATTCCGCTAACCAGCCATGTTAACGAACTAAAGATTCAGCAGGGGATCCTCGAGACCGAGGCTAAAAAGGTTATGGAGGAGCAGGGAATCGAGCCGGATTACAAGTTCGGAACAATGATCGAAATCCCGCGTGCTGCGCTGACCTGCGATCAGATCGCCGAATATGCCGCCTTTATATCTTTTGGAACCAATGATCTGACCCAGACAACCTTCGGGATTTCCAGAGACGATGCCGAAGCCGGGTTTTTGATTGAATATATGGAAAAAGAAATCCTGCCGGATAATCCTTTTGCGGTTATCGACCGGGACGGCGTGGGCCTGCTTATGAAAATGGCGGTTGAAAAAGGACGGTCCGTAAGACCCGACCTGGAATGCGGTATTTGTGGCGAACACGGCGGTGATCCCGAATCTATTCAGTTATGCCATGAACTGGGGTTAACCTATGTTTCGTGTTCTCCTTTCCGGATTCCCGTGGCACGACTGGCTGCCGCTCATGCCGCACTGCGTGACAGAAAAACAAAAACTTAGTTTATGCCCAATATAGATTTGTAGATGGGCACTAATTAAAGTTTAAGGAGGGGGCCTACCATGGCACTTTTTCTGGTTCAGCACGGCAAGAGTTTGCCCAAGGATGAAGATCCGAAAAAGGGTCTTTCACCGGAGGGAATCGCTGAAACAAAGCGTATCGCAGAAGTGGCCAAAGCATATAATGTTCTTGTGTCGGGCATAACCCACAGCGGTAAAACCAGGGCTCGCCAGACCGCTGAAATCTTTGAATCTATCCTAAAGCCTGAACAAGGGATACAGGAAAGCAGCGGGCTGAATCCTTTGGATGATGTAGCCGCTTTTGCCGAAAAAATAGACTCTACGGCAAATCGTATGCTTGTCGGTCACCTGCCTTTTATGGAAAGAATGACTTCATTTCTAATAACAGGATCCATAGAAAAGCCGGTATTTAAATTTCAAAACAGCGGTATTGTGTGCCTGGATAAAGACTCTGCCACCGGGTTCTGGGTGATCAAATGGGCTCTCGTGCCCAATATCGGGTAGGGTTTGAATTACGAGGCCATTCTTGATTTCTCGACATATTTTTGTATGCCGTTTAATATACCCTCGCACAAAAGCTCCTGGTATTTTGCACTGGTCAATCGTTTGCATTCCCTGGGATTGCTGATAAAGGAAGCTTCTATCAATATGGCGGGCATCCGTGCACCGAGAAGCACATAAAAAGGTGCCTTTTTAACCCCTCTGTTTTTGATATGAGGGAAACTTCGTATTAAGTAATTACACAAAGAATCCTGTATATAACTTGCCAGGAGACTTGATTCATCAATTTTCGTGTTTTGCATAATATCTGTTAAAATCGTTTGCAGATCACTGATGTTCTTTGTTGAAGTGGCATTTTCACGGGCCGCGACCGTTATCTCTGAATTATCCGTGGCAAGGTTCAAAAAATAGGTTTCAATTCCGTATGTGCTTCGATTCCCGGAATCATTGGTATGTATGGATATAAAAAGGTCTGCATTTTTTGTGTTTGCTATTGCCGTCCGTTCTTCAAGTGTAAGATAAGAGTCACTATTCCGGGTCATGAGAACTTCGTACGGAAGTTTTTTCCGGATTTTTTTTGCAAGCCGTCCGGCAATTTGAAGGGCAATATCTTTCTCATACACTTTTTTTAAATAGCCGGAAGATCCAAAATCGTGTCCTCCGTGACCCGGATCCACAACGATTAGGGGACGATCCCGTTGCGGTTGTTTGGCTGAAACCCCTTTTGTACGCTTTCTGATTGTAGTTGCAGTTGATTTTTTTTTAGATTTTACAGCAGACCAAGTATCCATAGAATCTCCTGACAGATCCAGGACGACTCTGAACGGATGCTTGAGTGAAAAAATTTTATAGGTTTCAATAGACTTGATATCGACCACAACCCGAACCACATGGGGTGTATACTGACCGGCGCGCACATCCCTGAGCAAATTATCGTGGATGGGTATAAATTTTTCTATGTTTTTCCCCCGTCTGCTGTTTTTCAAATCAACATACAAACGCTGAGGCTTATTAATGGCAGGATCTTTTTTGAGAAGTCTGTGGGTAAAGGATGTTTCCCGGCTGGCGTCAATAACAACTCGGGTGTAGGTCGGATTAGACCAGTAACGCAGTCCGGTTACGGTGGTGATGTTGGCAACAGTTTTTCGGGTACTCAAGTGAGTCTGAGGCGTTGCCGGGGTATATTTTTTTTTGGTTTTTCTTGCGTGAGATACTCTTTTTGCTTTTTTGCCTTTTGATGCCTTTGTTTCAAGGGTGCGTATGGCCGCCGCTGCTTTTGCCCGGTACCGGCTTTTGGGATAACGTTTTATAACCCGTCTGAAAAGATCTATGGCCTCATGTTTATCAGATGTTCGATGTGATCGTTCGTAAAGTTCTCCATAAAGCTTCCCGGACATATACATGCCCGCCGGTGCCCAGGGATCTGATGGGTCTTGTTTGTAAACTTCTTGGAACTTTTTTATACACCGCAGCCAATTGTATCTGTATTTTTGGGTTTCCGGGTTTTTGCGAAGGTCATAATAGCATGCTTCAGCTTTAAAATACCGATGTTTCGACGTGAGCGCACATGAAACGCAGATCTGAAAAACGACGATAACCCCTGTAACAAGCAAACAATTCTTGTTGAACTTTTTACGCCACATAATATGTTCTTACCAGTCAAACCACTAACCGGCAATACCCAAAACAAAAAAAAATTAATTTAAATTTCTCTTGACCGGGATTTATTTTTTTATTACAGAGAAAGGCTCCAATTGATCCCCAGTAGCTCAGTTGGCAGAGCAAGTGGCTGTTAACCACTGGGTCCGCGGTTCGAGTCCGTGCTGGGGAGCCA
>JAFDHQ010000124.1 GCA_019308685.1 Deltaproteobacteria bacterium | reverse complement strand
ACAGGTGGATGGTTTTATCGGGAATTTTAAAACAACCGTCTCAACAAACGGCCAAAGCAGCGTCCTTGAGCACGGGGTAACCCTCATTGCTTCTGGCGCCTCCGAGTTAAAGCCGGACCGGTATTTATACGGTCAGGATTCCCGTGTGGTGACCGGGTTGGAGTTGCAGCAGCGATTTATTGATAATGATCTTGCGTTAGAAAACCTTAATACCGCTGTATTTATCCAGTGCGTGGGTTCGCGTATTCCGGAACGGCCCTATTGTTCCAGGGTTTGCTGCACGCAGTCCATCAAAAGCGCCCTCGAGCTCAAAAAGATCAATCCCCGGATGAATGTTTTTGTTCTGCACAGGGATATGCGCCCGTATGGATTGCGGGAAGATCTGTATCGTAAGGCACGGTCGCACGGAACGTATTTATTCGCCGGGACATGGACAAGGAATTGACCGTAGGGTTGGACCGGAAGGATCTCAAGGTCAGCTTTGCGGACCGGGTTCTGGGACGATCCATGGAAATCCGGCCCGATCTGTTGATACTGGCATCCGCCATGGTTCCTGACGCAGAGAAGACTCCCTTGGCCCGGCTTTACAAAGTTTTCCTTAATGATGACGGATTTTTTGCCGAAGCCCATGTCAAACTCCGGCCCGTGGATTTTGCCACGGATGGTATTTTTGTATGCGGTCTTGCCCATGCACCCAAATCCATGGACGAATCCATCGCACAGGCCCAGGCCGCAGCGGCAAGAGCCGTAAATATACTGGCAAAAGATTTTGTTCATATTTCCCCGCTGGTATCCCAGATCGATGTTGAAAAATGCGACGGATGCGGTGTTTGTACCGAAGTGTGTCCTTTTGGTGCCATAATACTTGAAGATACCGTAGGAGCCGGGAATCGGGCCGATTACCGGTCAAAAAACATCATGGCGTTATGTAAAGGATGTGGCCTGTGTGCCGCCTCTTGCCCGCAGAAAGCCATCGATATGCTTCATTTCCGTGATCGGCAAATCGTCGCATCCATTTGCTCGGTTGTATGAATGGTCAAACATTCGAATGTTCGAATCGGATAAGCTAAAGGATTTTATGACGACAAAACCAAATAACAGCATAACCATTTGCCCAAAATTTTAGGTGGACATAATGGAGGAATTTGAGCCCAAAATAGTTGCATTTCTGTGCCACTGGTGTGCCTATGCCGGAGCGGATTTGGCAGGAGTTTCGCGCTTACAGTATCCAACCAACATAAGAGCCATACGGGTCATGTGTTCCGGGCGGGTTGATCCTGTATTTATCATCAAGGCGCTTAAAGAAAGATGTGACGGCGTACTTGTTGCCGGATGACATTTTGGTGACTGCCATTACCTGGAAGGTAATGTACAGGCGGATAAAAAGATCCGTGCCACTCAAAAATTACTCGATCTTTCCGGCATCGGAAAACAAAGGCTTCACCTGGCCTGGGTATCGTCGGCAGAAGCCCAGCGTTTTGTGGAGATTGTTACCCGTGTCACTGCTTCCATTAAAAATCAGGGAAAATTTGATCCTGCAACCCTTGAATTGGAACTGGATGCAGCGGAGATGACCTTGGATGGTGAAACTACGCGGTGGATGATGAGCAAGCAAATAAAAACCACCTCACAGGGGGATATATACGGGCGCAAGTGGGATGTTGGGCGCTATGAAGCGATTCTGGATTCTGTCATGGAAAGAGAATACCATAAAAATCTAATTTATCTTGTGATAAAACAAGGGGTTACCTCTATTGAAGATGTCAGTAATAGAATCGGGCTTGATCTTAAATTAATTTCTCACCTGGTTTCCGACCTGGAAAAGGCAGGCCGGGTCAAATTCACCGGAATGACGGAAAAGATACCCGCTTTTGCGGCAGTATAAGGAACCAATATGGGATCGTTAAAAGATAATACATGTGGGGCGATAATGGTTGTCGGTGCCGGTATTACCGGTATGCAGGCATCGCTCGATGCAGCCGACTCCGGCTACTATGTATATTTGGTGGAAAGGTCTCCATCCATAGGGGGTATGATGGCTCAGCTGGATAAGACCTTCCCCACAAATGATTGTGCCATGTGAGTGATCTCGCCCAAACTGGTCGAGGTCGGCCGGCATATCAATATCGAGTTGATGACGTGTAGCGAGGTAGAGAGCGTTGAAGGTGAATCCGGGAATTTTGAAGTAACCCTTGTCAACCATCCCCGCTATATTGACCTGGCCAAGTGTACCGGGTGTGGAGAATGCGCCCTGCACTGCCCGGTAACCGCCGTTGATTCATTTAATATGGGACTTGATGACCGGAAAGCCACCTATATCGATTATGCCCAGGCGGTTCCCCTTGCCTTTACCATTGATACGGATACCTGTATCGGCTGCGGCAAATGCGAAACCAAGTGTATGGCACAGGCCATAAGATTTGATGACAAAGAGCGTAAAACCACCCTCAATGTCGGGTCCATAATCCTTTCCCCGGGCAGTCAGGGGTTTGATCCCTCCGGACTTGAATATCTGGGATACGGAAAATATGCCAACGTAATTACCAGCCTGGAATTTGAAAGAATTCTAAGTGCATCAGGACCCTATTCCGGCCATCTGATGAGGCCTCTTGACCGGCGAGAACCCGCAAAAATTGCATGGTTCCAGTGTATCGGTTCCAGGGATCTGTCAGAGGGTGCTAATAAATATTGTTCATCCGTTTGTTGCATGTATGCCATTAAGGAATCCGTCATCGCCAAAGAGCATGCCGGAAGTGATCTGGATTGCGCTATTTTTTACATGGATATGCGCACTCCGGGCAAGGATTTTGAAAAATACTATAATGATGCCAGGGACAAGCACGGTATCCGTTTCATTAAAAGCCGGGTGCATACCATAGATCCGGTACCCGGAACCGGTGACCTTGAAGTCCGTTACGTGACGGATGGCGGAGAAATGAACAGCGAAATATTTAATCTGGTTGTTTTATCCGTAGGATTGCAGACATCTCCTGACGTTATCCGTCTAGCGAACAGACTCGGCATAGAACTGACCCGGGGAAATTTCTGCAAAACAGAAACGTTTGAGCCGGTGGCAACTTCAAAACAAGGAATTTTTGTCTGTGGCGCTTTCCAGGGACCCAAGGACATTCCCCAGTCTGTGGTCGATTCCAGCGCAGCTGCAGCCGCGGCCGGTGAAATATTAAGCACGGCCCGTAACACCCTGACACGGTCAAAAGAGATTGTCCCGGAAATTAATGTGATCAACGAACGGCCCCGAATCGGTGTGTTTGTCTGCCGCTGTGGCATCAACATCGCCGGTGTGGTGGACGTGCCCTCAGTAACGGAATACGCAGCCACGCTTCCTTATGTTGATTTTGCAACCGAAAATCTCTACACCTGCTCCCAAGATACCCAGGAAATCATAACCCAGATCATCAAAGAAAAAAATTTAAACCGTGTGGTGGTGGCTTCCTGCACACCGAAAACTCATGAGGCTTTATTTCAGGAAACACTTATCAACGCAGGATTAAACAAATACCTCTTTGAAATGTGCAATATCCGAAATCAAGATTCATGGGTTCATAAAAACAATCCGGAACTGGCAACAGAAAAGGCAAAAGATCTGGTAAGAATGTCCGTAACAAGGGTTGCCCTCATGGAACCGCTCAAAGAGGCTGAGCTTGAAGTCAATCAGACCACAATGGTTTTGGGTGGCGGCATATCCGGGATGGCAGCGGCAAGAAGTCTTGCCCGTCAGGGGTATGAGACCCATATTATCGAAAAAAGCGATCGGCTGGGCGGCCAGGCCTTAAATCTATTCCAGACACCGGAAGGGGAAGATATCCGAGAAAAAGTAAGCCTGTATATTGATGACATCAACAATAATGAAAAAATTCATGTTCATCTCAATACAACGATTACCCGTGTGGACGGCTTTGTGGGAAACTTTGAATCGGAATTGTACTCAAAGAATGAAAAACAGATTCTTAAACACGGGGTAGCCGTATTGGCAACCGGCGCATCGGAATTAAAACCCGTGGAATATAATTATGGCAAAGACCCGAGAATCATTACAAACCTGGATCTGGACAAAAAATTTATCCAAAAAGACCCGATGCTGAAGAATCTCACCTCTGCCGTATTTATCCAGTGTGTGGGTTCAAGGGAACCCCAACGCCCATACTGTAGTCGGGTCTGTTGCGCCCACTCCATTCAAAGTGCATTGGAATTAAAACGACGCCATCCGGATTTGAACGTATTTATTCTATACCGAGATATCCGGACATACGGTGAGCATGAATACCTTTACCAAAAGGCTCGTAAGACGGGTATTATCTTTATCAAATTTTCACTGGATAACAAGCCGGAGGTTACCCTTCAAGAAGACCAACTCCGGGTTGGGGTTAGGGACCATATTCTTAATCGACCGTTGGAAATCTCTGCCGATCTGGTCATTCTTGCTTCCGCCATTGTGCCGAACGGGGATGAAAAACTGGCTAATTTTTTCAAAGTGCCAACAAATAACGATGGTTTCTTTGTAGAAAAACATGCCAAGCTGGGACCTTCGGAATTCGCTACAGACGGAGTGTTTCTTTGTGGGTTGGCTCATTACCCGAAACCCATTGACGAATCCATCGCTCAGGGTCTGGCGGCGGCATCCCGTGCCGTAACCCTTTTGTCACGCAAAAATATATTTATGAGCGGAACGGTTGCAATGACCGACCCTGCCTATTGCAGTTCCTGCGGCGTATGTATTTCCATTTGCCCATATTCGGCGCCTTCTTTTATTCCTGACGACGACCGTTTTTTCCCGGGCAGAGCACAAATCAATCCCGTGCTTTGCAAAGGCTGTGGCTTATGTGTCGCATCCTGCAGATCCGGCGCAATCCATCTTAAAGGATTCGATAATGATCAGATTTTTGCACAGATTTTTTCTGTGAATGAAGTGATATAACAGCGTTAGGCACTAGGAGATTTTTAAGATGTCACATTGGGAACCCAAGATTGTCAGTTTTTTGTGTAACTGGTGCAGTTACGGTGCTGCGGATCTGGCGGGTGTGAGCCGAATGGAATATCCGCCAAATATCCGAGTGATTCGAATTCCGTGTACCGGCCGTATGAGTGCCAAGTTTATTTTAGCGGCTTTCAGGCAGGGAGCAGACGGCGTCTGGGTATCCGGGTGACATCCCGGCGAATGCCATTACCTGGAAGGTAATTACTATGCACGCAGAAAGTTTGCTTTATTTAAAAACCTTATTGAATATATGGGGATTGAACCCGGCCGCCTTCATTTTTCATGGATCTCATCTGCCGAATCCACCAAATTCGTTGATGTGGTTAATGACGTCACCGCGGGGGTCAAGGCTCTGGGACCCAATAAAACCTTTCTAAAAACAGAAGCCAAGGTGGCTTAACATGCTCGCGTATATCGAAAAAATAAAGGAAATATCACGCAGGCTTTTACAAGAGGGGAACGTTGATATGGTCATCGGCTTCCGCAGGGGGACCGTGCCCATGATGAACGAACCCTGTTTTGTAAAAACGCCTGAAGATGTTGACAACTTGGTGTGGGACAGCAACTGCGGAATCAATCTTGCAAATTACCTCACCAACAGACAGGAAAAAATCGGTATTGTTGCCAAGGGGTGCGATTCTCGAAACATTGTCACCCATATTATTGAAAACAAGATCAAACGGGATCAGCTCGTTATTATCGGCGTGCCGTGTAAAGGAATGATTGACCGGCACAAGATCCAAGCAATGTTCGAAACGGAGATTGAACATGTGACCGAGCTGGATGACAAAATCACTATAAAAGGCGTTGGTTTTGAAAAAACCCTGGAGAAAAAAGATGTACTGCAGGATAACTGTGCATTGTGCATTCACCGAAACCCGGTAATACATGATGAACTTGTCGGAGATCTTGTGGATGAACAAAAGAACATAGACAGATATAAGGATATCCGCAACATTGAAACCTTGTCCCCGGAAGAAAAATGGAGATATTTTGATAACCTGCTTTCGGCCTGTATTCGCTGTTATGCGTGCAGAAATGCATGTCCCCTTTGCTACTGCCCGACATGCTTTGTGGATGAATCACGGCCACAGTGGGTTGGAAAGAGCATAGATCCCATAGACATCCGAACATTCCATTTCTTAAGGGCCTATCATTGTGCCGGCCGGTGTACCGACTGCGGTTCGTGTGAGCGGGCCTGTCCCATGGGAATAAAAGTACGGTTGTTCACAAAAAAACTGGAAAAAGATTGTCTGGAACTCTTCGACTGGGAAGCCGGCATGACATTGGAAAAACGCCCGCCTCTGGACACCTACCGGCCCGATGATCCAGATGATTTTATAAAATAGCTAAATTGGGTTTTAAGGTTAAGGTTTATATGATGAAAGTCATAATAATTAATAAAGAAGAATGGACCAAAGGTCTTGAGCGTTTATATGATTCTTTTCGATTATTCGGTCCGGTGAAACAAGATGAATTTCATAATTTTAGGCAACTTACCAAAGGAGAGCTGCCGGATCTGAAGCTATTAAATACCCGGCTTTCGGCAAAATCCATGGTTTATCCCCAGTCTGAAAAGATGTTCGAATTCACTTTGGATGAAAACCGGGATGAACATCACATCTTAAAAGAAATCCGTAAGGATTATTCACCCCAAGCGGTTATCGGTATCCGGCCCTGTGATGCCAGGGCCTTTCTCCTGGTAAAAGCAAACTTTGACACACCCGAAAATAAAGACCCTTATTGGATAAAATCCTATGAGTCCAATACGTTCATCGGATATGCGTGCAACACCCCTTGCCCTACCTGTTTTTGCACCACCGCCGGCTGCGGCCCGTTTCATGAGCAAGGTCTCGACCTGCTTTTTGTTGATGCAGGAGATCATTATTTGTTAAAGATACTTACCCAAAAGGGAGAAAACTTAATAATCGCCGCAGGATGGAGTTCAAAGGAACATTCGGATGATGCACGCCAAGAGATGGAAACCCTGAGGCGGGCGGCGGAGGAAAAAATAACCGCCAGGATTTCAACAGATAAATTAAAAGATAAAAAAACAACCGAACTTTTTGAAGCCCTCTTCTGGGAAGAGGTGGCTTTTGCCTGTATAAACTGCGGAACCTGCACCTATGTGTGCCCTACCTGCTGGTGTTTTGACATTCAGGATGAAACCTTGGGACTTTCCGGGATACGCATGCGCAACTGGGATAGCTGTATGTATCCGCTCTTTACCGTGCACGGATCCGGTCACAATCCCAGAAGCACCAAAATGCAGCGGGTCCGCCAGCGGTTTATGCACAAGCTGAAGTATTATGTGGATAAATATGGAGACGGTATTCAATGTGTGGGCTGCGGTCGATGCATTCGACATTGTCCGGTGAACATCGACATACGTAAGGTTTGCGACTTGATGAATAATTTTGAAGCTTAGGGTTCGCTCAAAAATAAATTCGCAGAATTGGCGCTCAGATTTAGGTCAGATTTGGTTGATGCGATTGAGCGAAGCCACAGGAATAGCGTGCTATTTTGATGACTTCGCGATTGAGCAGCGGCCAAATATAGCCTGAAGCTGGGATGCGAAAATGTGAAGTTATTTTTGAGCAAGCCCTTAGCCCGAAGGGAGTTCCAAAAGTGCAAAATCCGTATTTGCCTTATCCGGTTCGTATTGAGGAAATCATCACTGAAACCGAAGATAAAAATCTTAAAACATTCAAATTCGTCTTTTTAAACCCGGATGACCAAGAAAAATTCACTTACACCCCCGGCCAGTTTGCCGAACTTTCCGTGGCCGGAAGAGGAGAAATTCCCATAGGAATCGCGTCATCACCCACGGAAAAAGGGTTTTTAATGTTTACCATAAACAAGGTGGGCCGTGTAACATCCTATATTCATGCCATGAAGGTCGGCGACATTATGGGGATCCGTGGCCCTCTGGGAAACTGGTACCCCTGGGAAATTATGGAAGGCAAAAATGTTGTGATCATTGGCGGCGGTTTTGCATTTACAACGCTTCGCTCATCCATAATTTATATGCTCGATCCGGACAATCGTCCAAAATTTAAAGATATTCATGTGATATACGGCGCCCGAACGCCGGGCATGCTCCTTTATAGGGACGAACTGGCCCAGTGGGAAAAGCGCGATGATATTAACATGCACATTACCGTGGACGGCACAGACGACCCGGACTGGAAATATAATATCGGTTTTGTACCCACCATTACCGATCAGAAGGCACCGCCGGGCAATGAAGAGACTTTTGCCATTATTTGCGGGCCGCCGATTATGATCAAGTTTACCCAGCCGGTTTTAGACAAACTCGGTTATGTCCATGATAATATTATCATGTCCCTTGAAATGCGCATGAAATGCGGTATCGGTATATGTGGCCGGTGCAACATCGGCAAAGAATATGTTTGCAAAGACGGTCCGGTCTTTACACTGGCTCAGCTGAATAATATGCCGAAAGA
>JAFDHQ010000123.1 GCA_019308685.1 Deltaproteobacteria bacterium | reverse complement strand
CAAGAAGCTGCAGGATCGTATCCCGGTTCTTCCGGTGGTGGTGCATACTTATCTTAAGGATTATACCAACCACACGGATATTCTGAATGACGTCGCTTTTGTGGAAAAGAGTGGAAGCAGCGTTGAAGGTCTTAAAAAGATGATTTGCGAAATTTTGCGAAAACACCAAACAGCTTGAATAATTGGTTTGTCCATATATATAGCAATGACAATTTTTAAAACGAATCGCTTATTTAGGAACGTTCATATGAATCCGGGTAACCATAAAAAGGACCCATATTATAACTCATTGACCCGAAAAATGATTTTGACCGTCATCAGTGTATCGTTTACCCCTATGATCCTGGTCAGTGGCGCAATCCTTTACCAGTTCCACGTCTCTTATCATGAAAAAGTCAGGGCCCATTTAGAAGAACTGGTGCAAAAGCATAAACAGAATATTGACTATTTTCTAAATGAAAAACTGGGCGAGATTCGTTTTCTGGTAGAAGATTCCGGATTTGAAAATCTGCGTAAAAAATCTTACCTGGAACAACAACTGGCAATTCTGCAGCAGGAACTTGATCCGGTTTTTGTAGATCTCGGTCTGGTTGATGCGGAAGGGCGCCAAATTGCATATGCCGGTCCCTTTAAATTGGGAAAAGCCCAGTATTCTGAAGCAGAATGGTTTAAAAAGGCCATCAAAAGTAAATATTTTATCAGTGACGTTTTCCTGGGCCTGCGGGGTCTGCCTCACTTTATCGTTGCGGTGAGAAAATACTTCCAGGGAGAGACCTGGATATTGAGAGCAACCATCGACTTTATGGCCTTTAACAATCTGGTGGAAAACGTTCGTATCGGCAAGACCGGATTTGCCTTTATCTTGAACAAAGAAGGAGAATTTCAGACCAAGCTGTTGCGTGACGTTATGCCCTCCAAAAACACGTATATGGAGTTATTAAAAAACGGCAGCAAAGGCGAAGATAAAATTTGTATTGTTGAAGCGGTTGATGATTATGGAAAGAAAAACATTTACACCTCGGCTTTTCTCAAAAACGGCGACTGGATGCTTGTATGCCAGCAAAATAAATCAGATGCATTTTCAGACCTGTACTGCGCTAAAAAGGTTGCCGGTTTAATTTTTCTTTTAGGGGGATTAGGGATTATCACCATGGCGATTTTATTATCCCGGAGAATGGTGAGCCATATCGCACAGGCAGATCGAGAAAAGGATATGATGAACTTGCAAGTGATCGAAACCGGTAAACTGGCAACCGTCGGTGAACTGGCGGCCGGTATTGCCCATGAGATCAACAACCCGGTTGCCATTATGGTTGAAGAAGCCGGCTGGGTTCAGGATTTGCTGGAGGAAGAAGAATTTCAAGAAGGCGAACATTTAGAGGAATTCCAAAGAGCGTTAAAGCAGATCAACACCCAGGGAAAACGGTGCAAGGAAATTACCCACAAACTACTCAGTTTTGCCAGAAAAACAGATTCAAGGATTCAGGTTATCCAGATAAACGACCTGATCATTGAAGCTATCGGGCTTGCAGAACAAAGTGCCAGGTACAGTAAAGTTGTGATTCATACAAATCTTGAAGAAAACTTGCCTTTCATTCAGGCATCTCAGACAGAGATCCAGCAAGTCTTTTTAAATCTTATCAATAATGCGGTTGACGCCATGGACAGTAAAAGCGGCGGCACCATAGACATCACCAGTCGTTTGGATGAAGACAACATTCTAATCAATTTTTCCGATAATGGTCCCGGTATACACAGGAACAATCTGGATAGAATATTCGATCCCTTTTTTACAACCAAACCGGTGGGCAAAGGGACCGGATTAGGGTTGTCTATCTGTTACGGCATTATCAAAAAAATGGGTGGGGAGATCGATGTACAAAGTGTCATCGACAAAGGGACTACATTCAATATTCGCATTCCCGTCCCAAAAGATTTATTAGAAGAATCGTCAACGAGTTGATTTGATAATGGATAACTTCCCAATCTTGGTGAGGGGAAGATCCGGTGCAGGGAGAAAATGATGTCAGAAAATGAGAAAAACAAGGCCGGTCAGATAAAGCTTCTCCTTGTGGATGATGAGAAAGGTTTTACCGACATCATTGCCAAACGGATGTCCAAACGCGACATTGATGTAACCAAGGCCTACAGCGGTGTTGAAGCGTTACAGGCCATAAGAAAGTCCAATTTTGACGTGGCCGTTCTGGATCTGAAGATGGAAGATATGGATGGAATTGAAATTTTGAAAATCTTCAAGAAAATGGATCCGGATCTTGCCGTCATTATGCTTACCGGTCATGGGTCCGAAGCGGCGGCCAAAGACGGTATTAAATTCGGAGCCTTTGATTATCTTACAAAGCCCTGTGATCTTGAAGAACTCATAAAAAAAATACAGGGAGCGGTTCAATCAGGGAGGTGATGGCGGTGAAAAATTTCAATGTCCTGCTGGTCGATGATGAACTGGAATTTTTAGAGACTTTGGTAAAGCGGCTGACAAAACGAGGACTCAATATCAGTACGGCAAAAAGCGGTGAGGATGCGCTGAAAATAATCGGGGGAAAAGGGATTGATGTGGCGGTTCTGGATGTAAGGATGCCGGGTATGGACGGCATACAGACATTAAGAGAAATCAAGAAGATAGATCCTTTGATGGAAGTAATTATGCTGACCGGCCACGCCAGCGTAGAGGTGGCTATAGAAGGGATGGAGCTGGGCGCTTTTGATTATCTCATGAAGCCTGCTGATATTGATGAGCTATTTTACAAGCTTCAGGACGCTTTTAAGAAAAAAACAATTCAGCAAGAGAAAATCGAAAAGCTCGAGGAAATAATAAGCTAGTAAATGAGGGGTTGGGGAGTTTTTTCGATTCAATAGCTCCATGAATAATCAGCGACTGCATCATACAAACTCAATCATAAGGGTTCGTAAAGATAGAACAGAAAATATAGTTTTAAATAAATATGTCATATGGCGACTCGCTTAGGGCATTTTAATTATTAACACAAAATACCGCTGTTCTATCTCAACGATCCCTAATGGTTTCAAACAGTGTATGATTTCGCTGCTGATCATTCATTACGCTATTTACCAAGAGTAATAGGAAAAACACCCCGAATGCTGAGGTAGTAAATAAAACGAAAGGAGTGATATTACAGTGAGTTTTCTAAGACAATGGGGTCAATTTATGATGATGGGCGCAAAGGCGCATGCACGGTGGGAGATCGGTGTATCCAATACTATTTTTAGTGATAAAAAACGGCTTGTAATACTCGGTTTGCTGACCATTCCCATAATATTGGGAGGGATTGCATTTGCAGATCAGATCGGCGGGGCTCTGCCGAATTTATTGGGCGGTAAGAAAGCTTACAGCCCTGCTTTTTACAGCACGGGTATATTTATCGTCTCGATTCTTATCGGCCTGGGCGCAGGACTGATTACCGGCTGTATCGGTGCCGGCGGAGGGTTTATCATTGCCCCCGCTTTGATGAGTGCGGGCGTTAAAGGCATACTCGCCGTCGGGACCGACCTGTTTCATATCTTTGCAAAGGCCATCATGGGAAGTGTCATTCATCGGAAGCTGGGAAATGTTTCCGTAGCCCTTGCAGCGGTCTTTCTAATCGGCGCTATTTTAGGCGCAACCTTAGGCGGGGTCATCAACCGCGTGCTCTATGAGATCAATCCGGTGCTCAGCGACGCATTTATCACAACCGTCTATTCTCTTATGCTGGGTTTTCTGGGTACTTACGCCATGACCGACTTTCTCAGGGCGAAAAAGGCCAAACGCGGGGACTTTCACGGAAAGGATGCCCATGGCGGAAAAGTTGAAGGAGTAGAAATGGGAAATCTTCCCAAAAAGCTCCAAGCCATCAATATTCCTCCCAAAGTTAAATTTGATTTTGATCTTACACCCACCGGCAGGGGTATTTCATGGATCTTTCTGGTCTTAAGCGGCGGGCTGGTCGGACTTGCGGCCGGTATTATGGGCGTTGGCGGCGGCTTTTTAACCTTTCCGATATTTGTCTATGTCCTGGGTGTCTCCTCCATGACCACGGTAGGAACCGATATTTTTCAGATTGTATTTACCGCCGGCTATGCCGCAATCAGCCAGTACGCGATTTACGGGTTTATTTTTTATACTCTGGCCATGGGTATGCTGCTGGGATCCCTGGTGGGTATTCAGGTCGGCGCCATTGTTACAAAGGTCGTTCCCGGTATCACGATCCGCGGTTTTTACGCCATGGCGGTCCTGGCCGGTTTTCTCAACCGTATTTTTGCATTGCCGGCCAAGCTGGGCACCATGGATGTTATTACCATATCAAAAGGCACCGGCGCTTTCTTGGAATCCATTGGTGTCTGGGCCTTTTTCATCGTCATCGCCGGATTCGGGATCTGGGTAATCGGCACGTTCCTTATGAATATCCGGGTGCTTAAAGGTGAGGAGGTTAAATCATGATCGAGCATAAGAAAGAATTTTATGGGGGTTTTGGATTACTAATCGGGTTTGCAGTCACATTGGGAATAATATTTTCGCCGATCTTCAAGGGCCAAAACGGTTTGCAATATTTAGACAACCTGTACAACTCCATGTCAAAAGGATCGGCTTATTACATTCAAACGGTGAAGACGGAAACCGAACCATTTTCCGGAAAATCTGTTCAGGTGGTTATAGAGATGGCAGACGAGGCCCGGGCACAACAAACAGCCTCTTTGTTTATGAAAGGCGGTGCACTGGTTAATGTATCCGGAACCGGTTTGAAGGTGGAGGGAGATTTGAGCAAGATCCTTGCAAACTGTCTCGCCGATGCAGACAGCATGTATATCAATGACGGTCGGACAATTTCTTCCAAATACGGATACAATGAAAGGCAAGTCCTGTTTAACTGGTGGAAAGCGCTCAAGTCCATGGACAAGGACTTAAAAAAGCAAAAGGAGTTCGAAGCCGCGAAAGTGGTTTCTCAAGTTGTAAAGAAGGCGGTGGAATGTTCTTACAATTATTATCAGATCGAACCTCAAAAAATATCAGACCGACCTGGAATTGTTATCTTTTCTCTGGTGTTTTATGTTGTCTATACCCTCTGGTATGGTTTTGCAGTGATGTTTATGTTCGAGGGGTGGGGGCTGAGGCTGGAACACTAAATACAATTCGTTCAAAATGTTAAAAAACAAAACGCGGCGCTGCCGCTTTAAAAAGGCTGAAGGCAGGCTTGGGTTCCATCTTGCTTTTAGCCTTTTTTTCTTATATCTTAACAGGGAAGATCGTCATTTTTCAATAAATTATAGAGGCTGGTGAATCTTAAGAACCCGGCTTTGATTATTTTCGTAACCGGTTAATGTTATGGGCACACTGATTAATGGTTTTAAAAAGCTTTTTATAAAGAAGCCGAAACCGGATGCTGCCGATGCGGAAGAGCTTCGAATTGCATTTAAGGACAGGTATCACAGTTTCAAGCTCCTGTTAAATGCCAACAACAGAGCGCTTGAAGTTATGGCCGATATTGAGCGAGCCCTTCAGGGCCAACAACCCTTTGGCATGACCTTTGTCAGATCGCGTTGCACGGCGGTGTCTGTCAATGTCTTTAATATGATAAAAAATATAGAAAAGCTCGCCCCGGGCAAATACGGAAAGCTCAATGACCGATTCAATAATATCCAGCAACATATCGACCGCCTGCTATCACAGAAGAAATCCATGGAAGATGAAAGGTTTATTTTACCCCTGGATGGGGTAAATAAGGAAATGGCCGATCTTGTGGGAAGCAAGATGGCTAATTTAGGAGAAATAAAAAACAGGCTTCAACTCAACGTCCCCAAAGGATTTGTCATTACAGCAGCCGCCTATGAGAGATTTATCAGGGAAAACGATTTGCAAACAGAAATCGACAGGCGTTTTCAGTCCGCCGATGTGGACAATATGGAAAGGCTTTACACCTTAAGTTCAGAAATCCAGCAACTGATTATCTCATCCGGCATTCCGGATGATCTGGTTGTTTCTATTATGCAGGCATGGAAACACCTCACATCAGAAACCGGTGACGGGACAACTCTGGCCCTGCGAAGCAGCGCTCTGGGGGAAGATACACAGGAGAGCTCATTTGCGGGTCAATACAGGAGCGAATTAAACGTAAGTATTGAAAGCATTTTCCAGGCGTATAAGGAAGTTATTGCCAGTAAATACTCTCTTCAGGCCATCACCTACCGCTTGAACAGGGGATTTAAGGATGAAGATATTTCCATGTGTGTGGGATGCATGGCCATGGTGGATGCGGTTGCAGGTGGTGTCATGTATTCACGTAATCCCGTTGATATGAGGAATGATTCGATTTTTATAAACGCTGCATGGGGGTTGCCCAAGTCTGTTGTTGACGGCAGTGATGCCTGTGACCTTATTGTTGTTTCAAGAAAAGTTCCCATGGAAATTATTCGTGAAGATATAAAAACCAAGAAAAGAAAATTTATCTGCTTTCCCGAAGAAGGGGTGTGCCGGATGGAGTTGACCGGAAAAAACGGAGATCTGGCCGCCATTGATAAAAATCAGGCATTGGATTTGGCAGAACTTGCGGTGAAGATTGAAGAATATTATGCAGCGCCTCAGGACATTGAATGGGCTATTGCCCAGGATGGCACGGTTTATATCTTGCAATGCCGGCCATTACAGCAAATGGAGATGGAAAAAAGAGATATTCCTGAATCGGCGACGCAAGCAGATCGTGAGGCCGTGATTACCAGAGGAGGGGTTACCGCAAGCCCCGGCGCAGCCTTCGGGGCGGTCTATGTGGTTGACAAAGGGATAGATATGCTACGATTTCCCGAGGGCCATATCCTTGTTACCCGGCAGGCACTCCCCAGATGGGCCTCCCTCTTAAATCGATCCGCTGCCGTGGTTACCGAGCAGGGCGGCTTTGCAGGACACCTGGCCAGTGTGGCAAGGGAGTTCGGAGTCCCTGCGGTCTTTGGGGTGCCGAATGCTATGGATCGGCTGCGCCATGGAGAAATGGTGACGGTTGATGCGGATTCTCGGTCAATATATAAGGGGAAAATCAAGTCATTGCTGATAAAATCCGGGAAAAAGAAAAACCTCATGCACGGAAGCCCGGTTTATGAAAACCTAAAAAAGGTCAGCAGTTTTATTGTTCCCTTAAACTTGCTCAACCCGGATTCTGCTGATTTTAATCCGTCCAACTGCAAGACCTTCCATGATATTACCCGGTTTATCCATGAAAAATCTGTGCAGGAGATGTTCAATTTTGGCAAGGAACACAATTTTTCCGAAAAATCGAGCAAACAACTTTATTATCATGTGCCGATGCAGTGGTGGATCTTGAATCTGGATGACGGATTTAAAGAAGATGTGAACGGAAAGTATGTGAAACTCGAAAATATTGTATCTATTCCCATGCTGGCCTTCTGGGAAGGGTTCACGGCTATCCCCTGGGAGGGCCCGCCCGCCATTGACGGCAAGGGGCTCATATCCGTCATGTTCCAATCCACCACAAACAGGGCCTTAACCCCTGGTGTTCGTTCGGCGTATTCCGATCGTAACTATTTTATGATCTCTAAAAACTATTGCAGCTTGAGTTCCAGGCTCGGATATCACTTTTCCATCATGGAGGCTCTGATCAGTGAGCGTTCCATGGAAAATTATATAAGCTTCCAGTTTAAAGGGGGTGCTGCAGACTATCATAGACGGCTTAAACGGGTATATTTTATCGGAGAGATATTGGAGAAACATGGTTTCAGGATTGAAATCAATGAGGATAACCTGATCGCCCGCGTTGAGGGGCATGAAATGGATTTAATGAAAAATTATCTTGCCATTCTGGGTTACCTGACACTTCATACCCGTCAACTCGATATGATCATGGCCAATACTGCCGCCCTGAACCATTATCGATCAAAAATCAATAATGACATTCAGACCATTCTCCACTCAAAATAAAATCATATCTTTTTGAATCCGCATCCTTTGTTTTCATTTTTTTACAGCCTGTAAATTATTCTGACAAACCTGCCCCGCAAATCTTATCTTATAAATTACTCTTAATTATATAAATACAATTATATTAACATATTAGGCCTATTTCCCCTGTGTGACTATTTTTGGCATGCAGATTGCTTTATACAA
>JAFDHQ010000122.1:9084-14445 GCA_019308685.1 Deltaproteobacteria bacterium | reverse complement strand
ATTTTTTGCATCCAGACAGACCCTTCCGGCGACAGGGTGGCGATCTTGAACCTCATGGCCTGGGCCGGGCCGGTCAACGTAAAAATGAGTACAATTGTAATAATTCTGATCATCCTGGGGTACCTCTTTAAATTTACCTAAGTTGAGCGTTTCAAATTTTAAAAGACAATTAACTATCTTTTATTTTTAATGAATTAAATTGATTTATATTTTTAAAATTTGAAACGCTCAACTTAGAATTTATTTAGAAATAGTCGTCCGCACTATCCAAAAGCTCCCGGGCCTTTTGCTGTGCCAGGGCATTACTGAGCCCATATCCCGGGACATCCGGATCGGCCTCAAGCACTTCGTTTAGAAACCGGTCGTGCAGTTCCCGGTCAAACATCAGGCGGGCATAATGCTTGGCATACAATACCTTAACCATCAAGTTTTTATTCTTTGAAATATCCAGGGCACGATCAAAATGTTTGCGCCCCACATCGGGTTTGCCGCCCAAAGCCGGCGGGAGAAATGTGGCCAAAACGCCCAGATACAAATGGGCGGCGCCGTCATGATAAAGTTCATCTAATTCCACGACCCGCTCCATAATGGCCTGGACACGGGAAATCTCTGCCACTGCGTTCCAGTCTTCCCGACGGGCCTGAATCCAGGCAGACCATGCTGATCCCAGGGTGAAGAGATCCGGCACATCCTTGATGCTCAATCCGGAAATGATGATCTCAAATTCCTGAAAGTTTATCTGCCGGAGCTCACAGGCGCCTGACCGGCGAATACAAATGGCACGTAACGCGTAATCGAGCGCTTTGCGGGTCAGTTTTTTGGCCCTGGCCGTATCTTCAACGAACACATCCGTATAAGCGGTATATATGTCTGCTGCCGAACGAAGCAAAGATTCGTTGTCCGGATCCCGATACAGCATACTGTCAACCATCAGCAGGTATGCCGGTCCGCCGGCTTCAACCGTTGCCGGATCATCGTTATTCAGGATAGCGTGGGACAGGTTTTCGGTCATATCGATACTTGCCGACGAAATAAAAAGAGAACATCCGGACAGTAATATCGTACTTAAAATCAAAAGAATCAGCACGCTCCGTAACCATTCGGCACGATTATTTTTTTTACAAAATAAAGCCATAAAACGCCTCATAAAGCCAGTTTCACTTAGCAAATCTTTCTTTAACAAAAAAAATTAAGATAAACAATAGGTGAAAAACAGCACACTCATGATTCTCAAGGACATATTCATTTGACCCGCATTTGAGTTCCCGAACTTTCGGGGGACCCCGTGAAACAATCCAGGGCTCGACGATGGCATTGGGCAAAAGGGGTTGTTTTCAAAGGTTTTTCATTCTCTATCCTGCAACAAGCGAACCACCTTAAGAATCTGCTTCAACTTCTTAACATCTCGACAAGACATCAGGTCGTCTTTCTTTGCGATTTTTTTGACCAGCCCTTTAAGTCTTTGTTCTCCGTGGCTCAGTTTCCCGGCTTCGTCCCGGACGCGTTCCCGGAGCGCTGTTATCTGGCCGACCCCTGACCCCAGATCTCTATCCGCCGACACCTTTTTCTTAAACCCCAAGGACTCAAAATATTCCACCAGTTCCTCAAGCTCCGGGATGGACATCTCCGCCGAAGTTGTAACCCCCCAATATTTTAGTACGTCCCGATATTCGTCGTCCCGAAGCGCCAGCTCTTTCTTGCCAATATGCACCAATGCCAGCAGTCCGTTCCGCCGTCTCTGAATCTTATCATTGGACGGCTTTTTTTTATCCGCCGTATTTGTGACGGACCTATCTCTATTATCGGCGTTCATATCTCGATAGCGCATTGTAATTATTTTAAATCTATCTCTTTTGAAAAAAGTTAATTCAGATTTAAGTTAATACATTATTTGACATTTGAAACCCCCTTACAATTTGGCACACAAAAACGGAAAAAAGATTGTCATTAATTTCCCTTCTCGTTTAAATCGCAAATCCAGCATCCAGAAATTTCTTGACCCCTCGGGGGTAATTCTGTAAATTTTTCAGAACTTCGCGGCTTCACCCCAGTTCGATCTGCCGGCCATGTCCCGGAATTTTAACGGGGACCTACGGGGCAGGCTGGGTAAAAACATATGATTTTATGAAACCACTACAAAAATTTGGCTTTTTAGCCCTATTGATTTTAGGCCTCATCGTGACCGACACCCTCTCATCCCAAAATATTAGAAATGTGAGCCGCTATTTTTACAAAGGCGACGGCAGACTGAACCTTGTCAATGAAAAAAACAAGATTTCATTCAACGGTAGATACCGGGTCGACAAGGGCATGTATAATGAAAAAGCTCTCCAAGCAATTCATCATATATTTGGTGCGGAATACGGCAAACCCCTTTCCAGAATATCCCTGCGGCTTATCGAATTCCTGGACTTTTTAGAAGACCGTCTTCATCCCGGAGCACGGATCACCATCGCCTCGGGATACAGAAGCCCGAAATACAATACCGATCTTCGTAACAAGGGAAAACTCGCTGCAACGGCCAGTCTCCATCAATATGGCATGGCGGCGGACATAAAAATGCAGGGGACCTCATCCGAGCATATCTGGAACACGGTTAAAAAACTCGGGTTCGGCGGAGCAGGCTACTATCATGGAAAACTCGTACATATTGATGTGGGGCCCGCACGATCATGGGATGAGAAAACATCCGGCGTGGGTACGGATATCTCAATACAAAACAAACTCATCGGGCTCGTGACGGATTATGACATTTATCTGCCGGGAGAAATCATGGAACTCAGATTCATCCGCATGACGTCATTTCCCATCGGTGTAAAACCTGAATTTGTTCTGGAAAGCGTGGGAAGGGACGGTCGAACAAAGAAAATTACCCGGTTCAAACCATCATTTGCATCAACCGCCGGCAGCGACTGCCCGCAGTTTTCCGATATCAGCCAGATGATGGGAATTCAGTGGGAATTGCCGGAGGATATCTCACCCGGTCGATACAAGATCCACGCATCATTCTGTAAAAGGCGATGGGAAGATATGCCCAGCGAAATTTCAACGCCTGAATTTGCTATAATACATCGATAAGCTTTTTTCATTTTTGAATCATGCATCCTGTATCCCCGCTGAAACGGAATCTCCGTTTCACTCCGACCCGCATTTTTATTTTACCCTAACGATGCAAAAGTCGGAGGGCTTCAGAGCCAAGGCGCCAAGGGTGAAGGCTCGCTCGCCTGCCCAACATCTATCTCTCGGAAAGGTACCAGCCGTAGTAAATCTACTGCGAGCCCTTGGCAACGCCGGATCTGGAATCCTTCCGGCTTTCCCGAAGAGTAAACAACATGGCCTAAAATCGATCCCATCCTTTGAGTTCATTAGGGGTTGAAAATCCAAATGTGAAGCAATTATATAATTTATACAAGAATATCAAATCTTTATTCTCTATTTGCCAGGTTGTTTATGCAACGATAGGATTTATTTAAAAGCACTGATCAGACGTTGCCCCAAATTTCTGCACATACGACATTTAATTTTGACGGGCTTTGGTGAATATCCAACGGATGTATCGCTTTGATCGATTTCTAAAAATTCATCTCGGAGCGACCGATATGAAAGAAAAAAATACAGGCGCTTTTCGAAGTCCGCATTGCGATATTCTTCAATAATATTTTCAATATTTTTCATCTTTTTTTCCCTTAATATGACGAACGTTCGTGCTTGACGATTTCATTTTAACGACCTTTTTTGCTATATTATTCCCTTATTTTCTTTGATGAATGTGTCGAAAGAGATCCGGGTGTTCTAACGAAGAAAGGTCTGCTTTACTATTTGTAACTATCCAGTAACCGAACCAGTGCGGTTTCCTCACGTTCTCTTATTTTAGAGTCATCAAGCAAATTATAATAAAGATGAAAGCCGAGCAGAAGAGAATAAAGGTCAAAGGCAAACTGACCCTCATCAATATCTTGCCTGAAATCACCGGCCTTAACCGCCGATTGGGCGATGCGTTGAAGACAATCGATCCATTCTTTCTGTTGATTCAGCAACACATTCCTGACCTTTCCGGGGCGGTCACTGAAATCCGCACTGGCAGAAACAAAAATACAGCCTCCTTTCAATTCAGAAGTCCAACGAGTCCAATTGTCGACCAGTGCCCTGATTCTCGGGATGCCTGCCTGGGTTTTCAGTGCCGGAACAACCACACCTTCTGAAAAAAGCTGAGCCGCGTAATTAAGTATCTCGACCTGAAGATTCTCCTTGGACTGGAAATGAGCAAACAACCCGCTTTTGGACATATTCGTTGTCTTGGCAAGGTTTCCGATGGTTACGCACTCAAGGCCCAATTGGCTTGCCATATCCAAGCCGGCTTCCAAAACAGTAAGTTTGGTATGCTCTCCTTTGGCCATAACAATAAAATAGTACGATCGTTCGTTCTTGTCAAGTATAAAAACATTTAATGACCGTATTTTTCTTTAAAAGGCACTCTATTCCACGTCGAATCAATCCTTTTAGCTTTTCTTCCAAGATAAAAAATTATTGAAGATTCTGATGCCATCATGCTATTTATATTGATTGAAAATATCATTAGAAATTCCTGCGAAGAGCTAATTTTGAATCTAACCTGAAATATCGTCCAATCTTGAGGTAACACCCTTTATAATGAGCACAGGCTCATAGATGCCACCATAAGCTACACCGCAATAAGCCTTTTTTTTCGAGTGGGACTAAAATACACAGCCAGTTCTATTTATCCTTTAGACATGAACGTGGAGAAAACGTTTACTTTATCATTCGAGTAAGATATAGTAGACAGAGGATTCAAACCATGAAAATAGCCTATTACCCGGAAACAGATTCAATGTATATAGACTTTTCAGTAAAACAGAGCGCTGAAAGCAAAGAAGTCTCCCCCGGGGTCGTGCTCGATTATGACTCAGATGGAAACCTTGTCGGCATTGATATTGATAATGCCTCCCACAAGTTGGATTTAAAAGAATTGATTTTAAGTAAGTTCCCGACAAACAAACAGAAAATAGCGGCCTGATTTTGTTCCTTTACCAAGTGGCATCAAGCATCCTCGATGAAACGGGATCTCCGCCCCAGTTAAACAGAAAAGACCTATAGGTTTCACGGGGTGAACTTCACTCCGACCAGCATCCCCGTTCAATCGGGATCTTCGACAAGCAACCAGAAACCAGTATCGCCCTTCAACCGGGGTTTTCGACAAGCATTCAAAAATCAGTATACAAAAATTCCTTAATCGCCCGGGGGTAATTGTGTATGCATATTTTTGAATTTACTTGGATATTTTCTTTTCCCATCAATATTGATTCTCACTTTCGACTATAGATAGGCTATCTTATTCCATTG
>JAFDHQ010000122.1:0-9068 GCA_019308685.1 Deltaproteobacteria bacterium | reverse complement strand
CTATCCAAGATGTGACACCATTTTATAATATTGTTCATTATTACTGAACGAATATATTATTTGAACATTAATAAACTCTAATTGTCTCTATATATTTATATTATATTGATATAAATTATTTTATTGACATTTGTTCATATTTAGACTATGTTCATTAAAACTGAACAAAATATTTTATTGAACAAAAAAAGGTTTTGTGAACATGCAAAATAAAATTGACAATATAATCGAAGAGGCTTTGAGGGTATTTGAAAAAACCACCGGTCTCGAAGTGAACCTGCAAACTGAACAGCTAAACAACACCAAATACCCGGATGGTTTGGTCCAAATTGCGCGCCAGGATGATAAATGGCATTTCACTGTCGAGGTTAAAGCCAGAGTGACACGTGCGACAGCCGGTATGGGAAAATTAGATCCATTGAATCGTGAAGAAAAAATGCTGATGGTTACTGAATATGTAACGCCGCCCATCGCCGACCTATTAAAAGACCTAAATATCTTTTTCATTGATACTGCCGGAAATGCATACATCAATGAACCTCCTCTCTATGTTTTTATTAAGGGGAACAAACCTCGATTAACGCTGAAGGATAAAACTCAAAAACGCCTGTTTAAGCCGGGTGGTTTGAGGGTTGTTTTTGTTCTGCTGAATAACCTGGAGATGATCAACAAGCCGTATCGTGATATTGCCAAGGCAGCAGATGTTGCGCTGGGAACGATCGGTTGGCTTATCAGGGATTTAAAAGAAATGGGATTTTGCATTGAAATCGGCAAACGCAACCGAAAGCTAATAAACTTGAAAAACCTGTTTAAACGTTGGGTTGAGGCGTATCCGGAGCAGTTACGGCCCAAGCTTATAAAAGAAAGGTTCGAGACAGCTAACCCAAATTGGTGGAAAGAGATTAATTTAAAAGCGTACGGCGCCTGTTGGGGTGGTGAAGTTGCGGCAGCCAATCTAACCGGCTATTTAAAACCAGCCAAAGCCACCATCTACACAAATGAACCAATTGGAGAATTGGTGCTGAAAAACAGGCTGCGTAAAGCAGAGCAAGGAAACGTTGATCCTCCAATCTTGGTATATGCAGATCTATTGGCAACCGGCGACCACAGGAACATTGAAGCTGCGGAAATAATATATGAAAAATATATTGGTAGATTTATCAGGGAAAATTAGCGAAACGTCTGTTTCAATCCTGATAGAAATAGAAGAAGTTTCTATAAGTCTTGATATCCCTTTTTTTATTGTCGGCGCGACTGCCCGCGATATTATTCTTGAACATCAATTTGATATTAATACTCGGAGAGCGACCCTTGACATTGATATCGGAGTTTTTATATCCGGATGGGATCAATTCAATACGCTGAAGAATGAACTGATTCGCACAACTAAATTCGTTCCTTCACAACAAAAACAACGCTTGGTTTATGACGACCATTTTCCTGTCGATATAATACCATTCGGGATGATTGCAAATGAGAATGGTTCAATCACTTGGCCTCCAAATCATGAGACCCGTATGAGTACGGCTGGTTTTCAGGAATGCTTCCGACACGCGCTTTCCGTGAAATTGAGTTCAGATCCGGAATTGATTGTAAAAATGGTCAGCCTAGCCGGGCTGGCGCTTCTAAAACTTATCTCCTGGGATGACAACCCGGAAAGGCGCAGCAAAGATGCGCCGGATTTATTTTTAATCATGCAACATTATCTTGATGCCGGAAACTTGGATCGTTTGTTTGATAAAGGAAGTGATATCATTAAAGAGGATAGCTATGATTACGACCTTGCCTCGGCTCGTTTTTTGGGCAGGGACATTGCAAATATTTCAATCCCTTCTACAAAAGCCAAACTGATCGAGATCCTTGAAAGAAAAGCTAATTCGAACCAAGGGCACAAAATCGCTTTAAACGTACTGCAAAGCGATTTTTATCGAAGCGAATCATATGAACGTGTCCTTGAATATTTCAACGCACTATTAGAAGGTATTGCTGAGTAAATAGAACATCCGTCTAAAATAGTTACGCCGACCAAAATAAGTCAGCATCCAATAAACTTCCGTTTTGTTTACTGCCAATTATGGCACCATCCTCCTGTTAATGTCATAGCCGATAATGGTATAATTTTTTGAAAGAGTTTATTAACCAAGCATGGCCTGCACGAAGTCAGACTTATCGCAGGTTTTCCGGCCGTCTGATATCCTGTGAGTCACACAAGCGATCAAAGGTTTTGACAAGTCAGATTTTTGTGAGGCATTATTAAGCTGCTATCACGACAGTTTCTGAGGATCTGTTTTTGCTAAAATCGGTCTGATTCTGTATTGATTCAAAAATTTAAACTTTTATAAATATCAAGGTGGGGTTCTCTAATCGATACTAAGTATATTGAAATATTAAAGCTTGTTTTGTATCGCCTTTAAGTCAAATATTGTCAAGATTTTAATAGGTTATGTGAAATGTTCTGCAAATACATTTGAAACAATTCAGTTTTATTTAAATTAGTATTCATTCTTAATATCCTAAAATCCTTGTATAATCCTTGACAAATAAATTAATAGGAGTATGGTTTCTAATTGTTTTCGAATTTTTCCTTTGATTATAAGGAAAAGTTTATGAATTTTCGAATTCAGGCTCAAAGACGGGTAGCGGTGAAATTTGATTGAGTTATGTTTCTGAAAAGACAATACGAATTAAAACTGTTGCAAAAGGGTCAAGAGCAGATTCCTTTATTATTCCCGATTAGTCACTCCCCATAATAAATCTTGAATTTACCCGCCACTTGGGCTGTGAATTTTATTTTAAAGTTCAATAAAGACTCACCTGACCTACCAGTTTAAAAATATAAGAAAGGGTCGCCCATGCCCGGTCTGAGAAATAATAAAAAAACAAGACACCATCCAGGCGGACACAAGGGAGGCAAATTTTGAATGTCTTTGAACTCAGAGACCAACTCATAATCGATTACGCTGATTACATTAAGAGTTTTATTAAAATTAAAGATCCGGAAATCGAATACCTCGTTGAAAATGAGTTGGAAGGAGGACTTCTATGGCCCGATCCGTTGATTCAGCTGAATCCCTCCTTTGAATTGGGCGAATCAATCGATCAACTGGTCGATCAAGAAATACTCCACTCTGAATGTTCGCAAATCTTCCGCATTAAGAAAAACGAAGGCCTGGGAAAACCAATCCAGTTATACAAACACCAAGCCGAAGCAATCAAAATTGCTCATGGCGGCCACAATTATATTTTGACCACTGGAACCGGTTCAGGGAAAAGCCTAGCTTATATTGTCCCGATTGTTAATCATGTTCTCGACAAAGGCAGCGGAAAAGGTATTCAGGCCATTATCGTCTATCCCATGAATGCTTTGGCCAACAGCCAATTTAACGAATTGGAAAAATTCATCTGCACCGGTTATCCGGCTGGAAAGGAGCTTGTCAAATTTGAAAGATATACCGGTCAGGAGGATGAAGAAAAAAAGGAGGAGATTGTCAAAAATCCACCGGATATTCTGTTGACCAATTACGTTATGCTGGAGCTGATTCTAACGCGGCCCTATGAAAGAGACCTCATCAGCGCTGCCAAGGGATTGAAGTTTTTAGTGCTCGATGAGTTGCATACCTATCGCGGGCGTCAGGGAGCAGATGTTTCCCTTCTGGTTCGAAGATTGAGAGACCGTCTGGAGGCGAGTGAATTGCAGCACGTGGGAACATCTGCAACTCTGGCTGGCACCGGACCTTTTTCAGATCAGCAGGTTCAGGTTGCCCGGGTTGCCTCCAAGATATTTGGATCCGTTGTTTATCCCGATCATGTTATCGGCGAAACCCTTAAAAGGACATCCGATGAACCGGATCTTTCCGATCCTGTATTTAAAGCTCAGCTAACCGACAGAATTTCAGATCCTGACAGGAAACCGCCGGTGCCTTTCAAAGAATTTATCGCTGATCCTTTGTCACGATGGATTGAATCTGTTTTTGGGATTACAAAAGAACCTGACAGCGACCGGTTGATTCGATGCCAGCCGATGCCCATAACCGGAGAGTTGGGAGCTGCTTCCAAGCTCAGCAAATATACGGGGATTTCCATCGACAGATGTGCAGAGGCCATCAAAGAAGGGCTATTAGGTGGGTACTATTGTGAGCCGAAGCCGGTGGACGAGACGCCGGTCTTTGCGTTTCGGCTGCATCAGTTCATCAGCAGAGGGGATACGGTATATACTACGATTGACTCGGAAGAGAAAAGACATATTACGGTTCAGGGGCAGCAGTTTGTTCCAAATGATCGACATCGCTTACTCTATCCGATGGTGTTCTGCCGGGAATGCGGGCAGGAATATTACTCGGTTCGAAAAACAAGAGTTAACGAGACCGGTGAAGAAGTCTTTTGGGCGAGATATCTGATGGACCGTGATTTCGGGGATGCGGATGAGCTGGGATTTCTTTATTTCAGTTCAACAAATCCCTGGCCGGATGATATGGAAAGCATCTTAGAAAAAATACCGGATGACTGGATTGAAGATGACGGCAAAACGCGCCGGATTCGGAAATACCGCAAAAAAGATTTGCCAAAGACGTATAAAGTTGGACCGGATGGTCGTTTGAGTCCCGAGGGGGTTTCGTGTCAGTTTGTCGGTTCTCCGATCATCTTTTGTCTCAACTGTGGTGTTTCATACAGTTTTAGGGGCTCGGATTTTGCCAGGCTGGCTTCGCTTGGCGCTGGCGGACGAAGTTCGGCAACGACCATTCTTTCCATTTCCACGATTCGGAACCTTGCCAGGCAGCCCCATCTGGAAAGAGAAGCCAAGAAACTGTTGAGCTTCACAGACAATCGACAGGATGCATCCCTGCAGGCCGGCCATTTCAACGATTTTATTGAAATCGGGATTATCAGAGCAGCGCTCTATCTAGCGGTTAAGGAGGCTGGCACAGAAGGGCTTCAAT
The DNA here is from genome assembly GCA_019308685.1 of Deltaproteobacteria bacterium. Lineage (GTDB taxonomy): Bacteria > Desulfobacterota > Desulfobacteria > Desulfobacterales > UBA11574 > S5133MH16. The sequence continues at coordinate 4,131 of JAFDHQ010000122.1, read as the reverse complement.
ACGACCGGGTGGTCCAAAAGGTTTACGAGGCCCTTGATCTGCCCAAGGAACTTTATGCCAGTGATCCTGATGTGCGCTACAACCTTGAGAAGGAAACCAACAAAGCCCTTCGAAATGTCATCGGGTATCGTTTGTACAGGGATCTAAAACGCGGATGGCGAGTGAACCTTCCCAATCTGGAGCAGTGTGATCTACTCAAAATTGAGTATGCTTCCCTGGCAGAGCTTTGCCAGAATGATAAAGACTGGGTGGACTGTCATCCTGCCCTATCCTTGGCCTTACCTGACATTCGTTTTGCAATATCCAAGGTCCTTTTGGATTTTATGCGGCGCTCTTTAGCCATAAAAGTCAGCTATCTTGAAAGCGACAGGCAGGAGCAGATTCAGCAGCAAAGCTTTCAACGCCTGATTGATCCCTGGGCGATTGACGAGGACGAACATATGGAGCATTCCAGCATCCTTTTTCCTCGCTCCAAACGCAAAAAAGGGGATTTTGGCGGTAATGTGTTTCTGTCTTCCAGAGGAAAGTTCGGCCGTTATCTGGCCCGGGTCAGTACATTTCCTGAATACACCGTGCCACTCAAATTGGAAGACCGCCAGACACTCATCCTGGATCTTCTGCGCACCCTTCAAAAAGCAGGCTTGGTGGAAAAGGTCAAGGAGCCCAAAAAAAGTGACGATGTTCCCGGGTATCAGATGCCGGCATCGGCGATCCTCTGGAAAGCCGGATTCGGCGAATCCGGATTCTACGACCCGCTGAGTACACCCAACGCACCTTCCACCGGCGGCAGTACCAACGAGTTTTTCAAAGAATATTACGGCGCTATTGCGCTGGGTCTTACCGGCCTTCGGGGACTGGAGCACACCGCGCAGGTATCCTATGATGACCGGCAAGACAGGGAAAAAAGGTTTCGAGCGGGGGATTTGCAGGTCCTTTTCTGCTCGCCCACCATGGAACTTGGCGTCGATATTGCAGATTTAAATACGGTGAATCTCAGAAATATCCCACCCACGCCGGCCAACTATGCCCAGCGCAGCGGCCGCGCCGGTCGCGGCGGGCAGCCGGCCCTTGTATTTGCCTATTGCACGGCGGGCAATTCTCACGACCAGTATTTTTTCAAGCGCCCCGAACTGATGGTGGCCGGTGCCGTGTCGCCTCCGCGGCTCGATATCGCCAATGAGGATCTGGTGCGTGCGCATGTCCATGCTATCTGGCTGGCGGAAACCCGGCAAGATTTGGGAAAATCGCTGAAAACCATTCTCGATCTTTCCGGTGACGATCCCAGCCTTAAGCTGCTTGACAGCGTGCTGGAAAGTCTGCGAAATTCATATGCTAGGCAAAATGCGCGGCAGCGCGCTGCCAACATCCTCAGTTCAATCCAGGCAGAGCTTCAGGATTCCGACTGGTACAGCGATACCTGGGTGGATGAGTGTATTTCCCATGCCGAATTAAACTTCGATGCGGCCTGCGACCGCTGGCGCAGCCTGTATCGAGCCGCCCACAGGCAGGCCAAAATTCAGGGGCGCATTATTCGGGATGCCTCCCGAAGCCATCAGGACCAGAAACGCGCCGAACGACTGCGAAGGGAGGCCGAGGCCCAGTTGAGGCTCCTACGGGATGAGGCTGCCAGAGTTTTTCAGTCTGATTTTTACAGCTATCGTTATTTTGCCAGTGAGGGCTTTCTGCCTGGATACAATTTTCCCCGGCTGCCGCTTTCAGCCTTTATCCCTGGACGCCGGGGAAAGCGCAGCCAGGAGGATTTTCTGACCCGCCCGAGATTTTTGGCGATTTACGAGTTCGGACCGCAGGCCGTAGTGTACCATGAGGGCTCCCGTTACATGGTCAATAAAGTGATTTTGCCACCGACCGAGAAAGAAGAGCTTCCCCTGTTTCGCGCCAAACTCTGCCCTGCGTGCGGATATTTACATCCCATGACCGACAGCGAAGGGCAGGATAAGTGCGAGCATTGCAAAGCCTTTCTTGGCGCGCCGTTCACCCAGCTTTTCAGGCTGCAAAACGTAGCCACCCGGCGGCGGGATAAAATCAATGCGGACGAAGAAGAACGGCTCAGGCTGGGCTATGAGCTCAAAACCGGATTTCGGTTTTCCACCCGGAACGGCAGGCCGACCTATCGGACCGCCGCCGTTCTGAAGGATAACGAAACCCTGGCGGACCTGTCCTACGGCAACGCCGCTACGCTCTGGCGGATCAACCTGGGCTGGACCCGCCGCAAAAAAGGAGAAATCGGATTTTTGCTCGACATGGAGCGCGGTTACTGGTCCAAGAGGGACAGCATTGACGAAAAAGCGGAAGGCCCCGATACGGGCCAGATGATCGCGCGGGTGATCCCTTATGTTGAAGACCGTCGCAACTGTTTGATTTACCAGCCCCGGCAACCCATGGAACCGGAACAGATGGCTTCCCTGCAAGCCGCGCTCAAAAACGCCATCCAGGTCCGCTATCAGCTTGAAGACAATGAATTGGCGGCTGAACCGCTGCCGGAGCCTGATGACCGTCAAATGATTCTTTTATATGAATCCGCCGAGGGCGGCGCCGGTGTGCTGCGGCACTTTGTCGACGATCCTTTGGCCGTTTCCGAAGTTGCCGTCGAAGCCCTGCGGATCTGCCATTTTGATCCCGTATCCGGTAACGATGAGGGCTCTGCGCCCAATTCCCGGGAACGCTGCGAGGCCGCCTGCTACGACTGTCTTTTAAGCTACAGTAACCAGCGCGAGCATCCGCTGCTGGACCGGCACGTCATCAAAGACGTTTTGATGGAACTCAAAGATGCCACCATTTCGGCATCTCCGGCTGAAAAACCCAGGGCCGCCCATTTTTCCGATCTAAAAAAACAATGTGATTCAGAACTCGAACGTTTGTGGCTTGATTTTCTGGAAGCATCGAATCTGTATCTGCCCTCTCATGCTCAGCATCTTATTTCCGCCTGCAGCACCCGACCGGATTTCTTCTACGCTCAGCACCAGGCGGCAATTTACATTGACGGCCCCATTCACGATTTTGCCGATCGCCATGAACGCGACCGGGAGCAGACCGAGTGCATGGAAGATCTGGGCTATCTGGTGATTCGGTTCCATCATCGGGAGGACTGGGAAGATAAGATCGCCCGCTTTCCCAATATCTTCGGGAGGATTAAACCATGACCTATGCCGTGGGATCGCTCGTTAAAGCCCGGGGACGGGAGTGGGTGGTGCTCCCTGAATCCGAAACCGATTTACTGGTTCTGCGACCCCTCGGGGGCAGCGAGGATGACATCACCGGTATTTATCTGCCGCTGGAGCCGGTGGAGCAGGCCCGCTTTGATATTCCCGATCCCCGCACGCCGGGCGACTATTACTCCTGCAACCTGCTTCGCAATGCCGTGCGTTTGGGGTTTCGCTCCAGCGCCGGACCCTTTCGGTCGTTTGGCAGGCTGGCCGTGGACCCCCGGCCGTATCAACTGGTGCCGCTGCTGATCGCCCTGAAACAGGATCCGGTCAGGATTCTGATCGCCGATGATGTGGGGATCGGAAAAACCATCGAAGCCGGTCTGGTGGCCCGCGAGCTGCTGGATCGCGGCGAGGTACGGCGCCTGGCTGTATTGTGTCCCCCGCCTCTGGCCGAACAGTGGCAGATGGAGCTGAATGAAAAGTTTCATATTCACGCGGAACTGGTGCTGACCAGCACGGTAAGCCGCCTGGAGCGTGACCTGCGGGTAGGCCGGTCGCTTTTCGAACACTACCCCTTTGTGATCGTCTCCACCGACTTTATTAAATCCGATCGCCGGCGCCACGAATTTTTCAGAACCTGCCCGGAACTGGTGATCGTGGACGAGGCCCACACCTGCGCCTTTGCCGGTGAAGGCAGAGGCCTCCGGCACCAGCGCCACCGGCTGGTTTCCGGGCTGGCCCGGGAAGAGAACCGGCATCTGATCCTGGTAACCGCCACACCCCACAGCGGAAAAGAAGAGGCCTTCCGGTCCCTGCTGGCATTTCTAAAACCCGAATTTTCAAATTTACCCATGGATCTGTCCGGCAAGGAAAACGAGCATCACCGCCGCCGTCTGGCCGAGCACTTTATCCAGCGCAAGCGAGGTGACATCCAGCAATACCTGGGTTCTGAAACCGTTTTTCC
>JAFDHQ010000121.1 GCA_019308685.1 Deltaproteobacteria bacterium | reverse complement strand
GAATCGCTGCAAGAGTTTGAAGTGAACTAAATCCGCCAAAGTACGGTGGCGGATAAAGTTTAAAGTGAGCTAAAGCCCGCCCTGGTGCTAATCGTTCATATATATTGATGGCCCTTGCATTATTCCAAACCTGACTTTTGAAGCATAGAGTATTGGTGATCGATCTGGGCCAGGGTTAAGGAATTCTGTCAATTATATAAAATCAGCGGAGCGAAGCGACACCATAACTTTAGGCACTTTAGATCACTTTAGATCACTTTTAACTTGTACCTGGTCCTTTGGGCCATGATTCTTTGCTGAGTATCAGTAATCCTTTTTGGACCTTTCAAGATCTCTTTGCTGATCGCGTCGTCTGATGGTCTCCCGTTTATCATATTTACGCTTTCCCCTGGCAAGAGCTATGGTAAGTTTGGCCTTTCCGTTTTGAAAATAGACCTTTAAGGGTATCAGGGAAAATCCCTTTTCATTAACTTTGCCATACAGCTTCTTGATTTCATTTTTATGCAACAGGAGCTTTCTTTTTCTTAAGGGATCATGATTGTCATAATAGGCAAAGGGATAAGCGGCGATGTGCATCTGGTGAACAAAGACTTCGCCTTTTTTTATCCTGGCATACGAATCTTTAAGGTTAACGCGGCCGAGTCGAAGTGATTTAACTTCGGTTCCCAAAAGAACCATTCCTGCCTCGTATGTATCTTCGATAAAATAGCTGTGTCTGGCTTTTCTGTTTTCAGCCACAATTTTTATATGGTTTGTACTCAAATTCTGTTGTCACCTAACCCGGACAAGCCCGCCCTCCTGCCAAGCGGAGTAAGGCGGACGAGCCGAAACCAAAGATATTTGCCACAAAGCTTTGTAATTTTGTGGCGGGAAGAAAAAAGTTTTATCACTAAAAGCACCCCTGTGAAATTGACTCTGTATTCCACTGGGCAAGCAAAATTTAGAACCAAGGAATTAAAACTTATAACATTTGCAAAAAGGGAGAAAGGAAAAATTATATTTTGCTATATCCTGTTTCAAATAGAATGCTTCCGTAAGTACTCAGCACCAGTTCCGTGACTCCGGTATCCGTCGTTTCTTTCAGTACCTTTTTGATAAACAGCCTGGCGTTTTTCGAATCAAGAGATTTTATTATATTTTTAACCACCGGTATTGACTGAGGATTGATGCTCAATTTTTCAATGCCCAGACCTAAAAGAATCGGTATATTAATTGGATCCCCCGCCATCTCACCGCACATGAAGAGATCCACACCCTTGTCCTTGGCAACATCGGCAACATGTTTAATCATCCGGATAATCGCAGGATTAAGCGGTTGATAAAGATGCGCAACCTTTTTATTGACCCTGTCCACCGCCAGCGAATACTGCACAAGATCGTTAGTCCCTATGCTGAAGAAATCTACATCCCTGGCCAATATATCCGCCAGGATTACGGCGGAAGGGGTTTCTATCATGATTCCCATCTTAACATTTTTATTAAAACTTAAACCCTCTTTGTCCAGAGAATCGTAAGTTTCGCGTAAAATCCTTTTTGCATGAAGGACTTCGTCATAGCAGGATATCATGGGGAACATAATTCTGACGTTACCGAACACAGAGGCTCTTAATATCGCCCGTAGCTGGGTCCTGAAAATATCCTGTCTTTGTAAGCAGTATCTTATACCGCGAAGTCCTAGTGCAGGATTCTTTTCAGCAGAATTGGTAGCGTAGGAAACCGCTTTATCCCCGCTAATGTCCAGAGTTCGAATGGTTACCGGTTTGGGCGCCATTACTTCGATGACATCTTTGTATTTATCAAAAAGCTCATGCTCATCGGGAATATCAGGCCGGCTTAGATATTGAAACTCAGTCCTGTAAAGGCCGATACCATCTCCGCCGTAATCAATAACAGATACCACCTCTTCGGGGAGTTCGATATTGCCCATAACCTGAAGACGGATACCGTCTCGTGTTTCAGCCGGAATGTAGCTTTCCCGAGTAATAACCGCTTTATATTCTTCGTAACCGGCTTTTTGTTCTTCGAACTGTATCAGAGTCTGTTCGGTGGGGTTAACAATGACGATACCTGCGGTACCATCTACAATAATAATGTCATCGGTTTTTATTATCCGGGTTGCATTATCAAGACCCAAAACAGCAGGGATTTCAAGACTTCGGGCAATGATGCCGGTATGTGAGGTCTTGCCGCCATGATCGGTGACAAATCCCTTAATTTTTTCGAGTTGTATTTGGCTGGTTTCTGCAGGGGAAAGGTCGACGGCAACCAGTATTACCCGTTTGTCAATAGCAGCAATATTCACAACATTTGCCCCAACCAGATATTGCATGATACTGCCAGATACATGTATGATGTCTTCCACCCGTCCTTGCAGATAGGAGTCTGTCATATTTCTAAACATTGCCTTGACGTTCGATACCACTTTTTTTAGAGCCCATTCGGCGTTTACCCGTTCTTTTTCGATGGTTTCGATGGTTTTGCCGTAGAGCATTTTGTCTTTGAACAGTACCTTGTGAGTTTCAAGAATGTGGGCGTGCTCGCGCAATTCTTCCGGTGTTGTTTCAATGATTTTGCTGAGGCTATCCTTAGCATTTTTTACTGCAGCCTTGAACCGTTTGATTTCATTTTGCAAATTATCTTTACTGATAAAGTATTTATCAACAACATCAACGCCTTCCCTGCCGACCAGGTATGCTTTACCGATGCAAATACCCGGAGAGGCAGAAATACCTCGTAGGTGCAATTCTATTTCGTTTGTATTTAGCATTCCTGATTACTCTCCAGAGCTGTTTTCAATCAAGTGTGCAAGATCATTTAAAATGTCAATATCCGACGGATCGTCAATCAATAAGGTTAATTTTGAATCTTTTATACCGGCCAGGCTAAGAATATCAATCATTCTGGAAGCATCCGCCTTTTCTTTGTCTTTAATGATCCAAACTTTTGATCTTGCTTTTTTAACAAGTTTTGCTATTTTGGCCGCCGACCTTGCATGAAGGCCAAAGGGGTTTGTAATCGTAACATTTATTGAAAGTCCGGAAGCCGAGTTATAATTAACCATAGAAATTTTTACCAATCCCCATGGTTTTTGTCAATCTGTAATCATTGACAAAACACCAAATAGCTGTTAGGGCTTTTCCGACGAATATATCCAATATCCTGAATTTGTATGAAATTAATTTATATCTTTCCATTTATAAATTTTAGCTCAAGGAGATAGGAACAATGGCTGATAACATCTTGATTTATGGCAAAGATACGTGACCTTACACAAACGCGGCTCGTGAAGCTTATAACAAACAAGGGAAAAAGGTTGAGTACCACGACGTTCGGCACGATGCCGACAAACTGAAAGACATGCTAAAACACTCCGACGGTATGCGTAAAGTTCCGGTGATTGTGGACCAGGATCAGGTGACCATCGGATTTAACGGCGGTTCATGAGGCGTTTAATAGTCGGCTGTATGCCGATAAAATTGATGGCTTCGTAAAAAGTCCAACTTCTGCGTTGGACTTCATTTCGCCGTCATTGCGGCGTACGACAAGTACGCCTTATGACACGAAATTCGCGCGCCTTGAATTTGGAACTTTTTACTTTGCCATCTATTAGATGACTTAATACCCGTACATCAAAATTAGACCCTATGGTTTTATATGGAAAAACAGTTTCTTGTTGACAATTTAAAAATAGGCGAATCGTGGCGTCTTTTCAGAATTATGGGCGAATTCGTTGATGGGATTGAAACGCTCCATGATATCGGACCTTCCGTGTCGATCTTCGGATCAGCCAGAGTTCAGCCGAATGATTCAATTTACAGAAAAACTCAAACGCTGGCCGCTCTTTTTGTAAAAAACAATTTTTCTGTCATCACCGGCGGCGGCGGCGGAGTAATGGAAGCGGCAAACAAAGGTGCGGCAGAGGCGGGAGGAACTTCCATCGGTCTGAATATTATCTTGCCATTTGAGCAGAAACCCAATGCTTATGCAAATATTAAACTCGATTTTAAATACTTTTTCATTCGTAAGGTCATGTTTATTAAATATGCCGCAGCCTATATTATCATGCCCGGCGGTTTTGGCACGCTGGATGAGCTGTTTGAAGCGGTCACACTGATTCAAACCCGTCGCATAAAGCCGTTTCCATTAATTCTGGTCGGCTCTGATTACTGGACAGGGCTTATTGACTGGATCAAGGATAGATTGCTTACCGAAAAACGGATATCTCCTGAAGATTTAGAAATTTTGCAAATTATGGATGAGCCCGATGAAATTGTAAAAGCCGTAGAAAAAGTAATTATTTTATAATACTAATAAATTGATGACCCTCAGAGCGCAGATCCTTGGCTCTTTTTTTATAAAGGAAGAGACCTTTGAAAAATGTTCAATTTTGTTTAAGGCCAAGGAAGGCGAAAATTTTAACCACAGGAATACATGGAGTATTTTGAGGATTAACCCGCCAAAGTTCGGTGGCGGGTTAAAATTTGAGCCTGACGCCGGAATTGGGCAAAAGGGGACGTTTTGCAAAGGTCTCGAGAGGTTAAGATGTTGGCAGTATCAAATACTATTAAAGAACAGGACGTTCTGCTGGAGATAGAAGACGTTCATATGAGTTTCGGAAAAGTTCTTGCCCTGGCCGGCGTCAGCCTGAAAATAAGAGAAGGAGAGATACATTCTGTAATCGGGCCCAACGGAGCCGGAAAGACGGTAATGATGAATATTATTAACGGTCTTTACATGCCGCAAAAAGGTAACATCTATTACAAAGGAAAAAAGATCAATAAATTAAAACCGCATAAACGGGCAAAACTGGGTATGGCCAGGACTTTTCAGAAAGTCGAAGTCTTCGGCGGAATGACGGTATTGGATAACATCCGTCTGGGCCGTCACATCCATTCGAAATCGGGCATAGTTAGTGGATCGATATATATGGGTAAAACTGCGCGGGAAGAGATTGAACACCGGACCTTTATCGAAGGAAGAATAATAGATCTTTTAGAGATCGAACATATTCGAAACAAACCGGTCGGAATGTTGCCGTACGGCCTTCAAAAGCGGGTAGAACTGGGTCGTGCACTGGCCCTGGAGCCCGAGCTTCTGATTCTTGATGAACCATTGGCCGGCCTTAATCTTGAAGAAGTTGAAGATATGGCCCGTTTTATTATAGACATTAATGAAGATGAAAAATGGAAGGTCACATGTCTCCTGGTGGAGCATGACATGGGCGTGGTCATGGATCTTTCCGATCATGTCTTTGTTCTCAATTTTGGCAACATGATCATTGACGGCACGCCTCGGGAAGTCCAGAATCATCCCGAAGTGATCAAGGCATACCTTGGTGAAGAGGACCTGTATGCAACAAGGAGATAACACCGTTCAACATAAAAGTACATACGGCATTGAAATTACAAAAGATCTGACGATCCCCAAACTTTTTTATAAAAAGGCGAGCATGTACGGCCAAAACAGGGTGGCCATGCGTGAGAAAGAGTTTGGAATATGGCGCCCCATCACATGGCACGATTATCTTGAGAACGTTAAATACCTCGCATTGGGCCTCGTCAGCCTTGGACTCGAAAATGGAGACAAAGTTTCCATGATCGGAGACAATCGTCCCGAAGGCCTGTGGGCGGAAATGGCCACCCTTTGTGCCGGAGGCGTAGGTGTGTGGCTGTTCCAGGACAGCTTGATCGAAGAAGTCAAATATATCATCGACCATTCAGACACAAAGTTTTTGTTCGGTGAAGGTCAAGAAGAGGTCGATAAAGCCATTTCAATTTTTAATGAATGTCCAAAGCTTGAAAAGATCATCTGGGATGATCCCAAAGGGATGCGAAATTATGATCAGGACTATCTAATCAGCCTAAAGCAACTTCAGCAGTTGGGCCGGGAACTTGAACAGCAAGACCCACAACTGTTCAGGGAGATGATCGACAAGGGTCATGGGGATGATGTGGCGCTCCTTTTCTATACCTCGGGCACCACGGCGCTGCCCAAGGGGGCACTGCTCTCCCACAATAACATGTTGACCATGGGAAAGCACCTCATGGCGGTAGATCCATGCTTTGCCACGGATGATTATGTCTCTTTCCTGCCGTTTGCATGGATCGGAGAGCAGATGATGTCTATTTCCTGCGGTCTGCAGGTGGGATACACCATTAATTTTCCCGAGGAGCCTGAAACGGCACAAGATAACATCCGGGAAATAGGCCCCCATGTTATGTTTGCTCCCCCACGCATGTATGAACAGATGACCCGTACCGTTCAGGTCAAATACCTCGATGCCACCTGGATAAAACGGAAACTCTATGAGCTTTCTACCCGGATCGGTTATCATGTGGCCGACCTCAAGTTTCAGAAAAAACCAATTCCCTGGTATTGGGCGTTTCTGGATTGGCTGGCGTATATCTCGGTGCAAAAAAAGCTGAAAGATCACCTGGGTCTTTCCCGGGTTCGCAATGCCTATACCGGAGGCGCGGCCATGGGGCCGGACCACTTTCGTTTTTTTCATGCCTTGGGAGTCAACCTCAAGCAGATTTACGGCCAGACCGAAGTTGCCGGTATTTCAGTGGTCCATCGGAGTGGAGATATAAAATTTGACACGGTGGGTCTCCCCATACCGGAAACAGAAATAAAAATTACCCAAGAGGGAGAGATCCTTACCCGGAGTCCGTCGGTTTTTCTGGGGTATTATAAGAATCCCGAAGCCACGGAAGAGACTTTGAAGGACGACTGGCTCTATTCAGGTGACAGAGGTTTTATTGATGATGACGGTCATCTGGTGGTTTTTGATCGCACTAAGGATGTGTTTACGCTCAGGGACGGGAAACCTTTTTCTCCCCAGTATCTGGAAACCCGCTTGAAATTCAGCCCCTATGTAAAAGACTCTTGGGTGATCGGAAATAAGAAAGATTATATTGCAGCGGTCATCTGTATCGATTACTCGGTGGTGGGTAAATGGGCGGATGAAAAAAAAATCAATTATACGAGCTATCAGGAACTCTCTCAGCTAGATCAGGTTTACAAATTGGTGGAAGCGCAGATACGTAAAGCCAACAAGGACCTACCGGAAACGGCAAGAGTGGTAAAATTCGTTAACCTGTATAAGGAATTCGATGCCGACGATGATGAACTTACACGGACCAGAAAATTGCGTCGGTCATTTGTGGAAAAAAGGTACCATAATATAGTGGAAGCCCTTTATTCTGAAAAGGATACGGTGCATATTGATACCACGATCACTTATGAAGATGGGAGACAAGCTCATATTAACACGGATCTTCATATTAGAAAAGTAGCGGATTGATAATTGACAATTAAAGATTGAAACAATCTTCTATTTTCAATTATATCGGGGAGCTAAGTATGGAACTATTTTTGATGACGATTACTACGGGCATTATGGTGGGCGGTATCTATGCCCTTGTCGCCCTTGGATGGGTGTTGATATATAAATGTTCGGGTGTGCTGAACCTGGCCATGGGGGAGATGACGCTTATCGGAGCCTATGTTTCTTTAAGCTTTTATTCCATGGGCATACCCTTTCTACCGGCACTTTTATGTTCACTGATCATCGGTCTGATCCTGGGAATTCTGACCGAAAGAATTTTTTTAGACAAACTTATCGGCGAGCCGGTTCTTACGGTTATCATGGTGACCGTAGGGCTTTCATTTTTCTTTAAAGGAATGGTGGAACTCATATGGGGCACCGATACCCGTGTATTCTCTCCACCGGTTTTTTCAATTGAGCCGGTTTACATAGGACCCGTTATTGTGGGTCAGGCGTATCTTTGGAGCTTTGTGGCAGCCATTATTCTTTTAATTATTTTTGTCTGCTTTTTTAAATATACCCGGTGGGGTCTTGCCATGCAGGCTACGGCGGACGATGAGATGGCCGCCCTTTCCATTGGTGTAAGTGCAAGATTTGTCTATGCGGCAGCCTGGGCCATCGCTTTTATGGCGGCCGGCGTGGGTGGAACTCTTTTGGGCAACATCAACGGACTTAACATATCCGTAGGGTACCTCGGTCTGCTGGTTCTGCCTGCGGTGGTGCTGGGGGGGCTTAATTCCGTGCCTGGCGCTATTGTCGGTGGTATCACCATCGGCATATTGCAGAACCTATGCGGGGCTTATCTGGACAAATACTTCCCCGGCGGTATCAAAGAAATCGCCCCTTTTGTTTTTATGGCCATATTCCTGCTTTTTAAGCCTCATGGCTTGTGGGGATGGGAGCGGATTGAACGAGTATAAATAGTCATTTGTCACTTGACATTTGTCATTGGATAAAAA
>JAFDHQ010000120.1 GCA_019308685.1 Deltaproteobacteria bacterium | reverse complement strand
CAAAACTCTTAGGCAGAGCCATCTATCTCTGACCTGGCTCTCCGAGGCGTAGGTTCTACGAGCCGGAGTCCCAAAGTACCAGGTTCTCAATGTGAAAATAAATTTGCGTGGTGAAAAAAATGCTTGATTTATGATGATAGTTTGTGGTTTGAAAATAGGCTATATTTGACAAATTGAGTATTTTTTTAAAGCCACAAAATCAAAGGAGATTTTCTTATGGAGTTTACGGCGTTTCTTTATGCCTCTCTTGTAATCTTCGCCCTGGGACTGATCTATAAAATTTTTACCTGGTTTTCACGCAAAATCGGCCCTGTGGCCCGGGACGTTCCGACATCAGGCAGGATCTCTGCGGCTGTCAAAGGGATTTTTAAAGTTGTTTTCAGTGCAAAGATTCTAACCCTTATCAAGGTCTTTATCCTTGATGTGGTTTTGCAGATAAGGATTCTCAAGGAAGATTTTCTCCGCTGGGTCATGCACCTGTTGATCTATGTGGGCTTTATGCTGCTGCTTCTGATGCATGCCCTTGAGAACTTCATCTCCGAACCATTGTTCACGGATTACTATTCCACAATCAATCCGTTTATGTTTTTAAGAGATCTGTTCGGGCTCATGATACTTATCGGAATCGGCATTGCCATATTTCGGCGGTTCATTTTGAAAGTGGCCATGGATCACTACGCCATTATTATTCTGGCCGTAATTATGCTTTCGGGAGTTCTTTTGGAAGGCGCAAAAATAACGTCTTATACCGAGTATCAGTACATGATGGAAGATTATGCCGATCTTGAAGATCCGGAAGAAATCGCGGCTCTTGAAAGCTACTGGGTTCAGAACTTCGGCACGGTCTCTCCCAACGTACAGGCGCCCTTTGATGAAGACGTTTTGTTAATGGGTCAGGAACTTCACGAGGCCAGCTGTATGGACTGTCATTCTGCGCCTCAGTGGGCGTTTACCGGTTATGCGACTGCTAAAACCATCAAACCGGTGGCTCTGGCACTGGATCGGGCGGGAACCTCTACGATTCTGTGGTACATCCATTTTCTGGCCTGTTTTATGGGCCTGGCCTATCTTCCTTTCAGTAAAATGTTCCATATTTTTGCCACACCGGTAAGTTTGCTGGCCAATGCGGTCATGGAAAAGGACACATCCGAGCCGGCAAATATCGCCACCCGGCAAGTCATGGAATTGGATGCGTGCACGCACTGTGGCACTTGCAGTCTGAGATGTTCCGCCGCGCCGGCCTTTGATGCCCGGGGCAATGAATATATTCTGCCGTCGGAAAAGATGACTTTTCTCAAGACCCTGGCGGCCGGGAAAAAACTGAGCGCACGGAAGCTGAGCGCCATCCAGGAAGGGGTTTATCTTTGCACCAATTGTGATCGCTGCACCGTGGTCTGCCCTGCAGGGATCAATCTTAAGGAATTGTGGTTCAATGTGAGGGAGGATCTGGTTCAAAGAGGATGTCCTGAACCGCTGGTGCTTTCTCCATTTTCTTTTTTCCGGGGCCTTCATCGGGAAAATATATCTACCGAGGATTATGCGCAACCCCTAACAGACGCCAACCGGGCGGTTGCTGGTAAGTTTGAGCAGGTGATGGATCCCAGCATGCCCATTTCTTTTAAGGACAGAGAAATCGTGGAATTAAACCAGTTGCCCAGCACCGGCACTTTCTCATACTGTTTCGGCTGCCAGACCTGTACGACCGTTTGTCCGGTGGTGGCCGAATATGAGAACCCGCAGCAAACCCTGGGTTTGCTGCCCCATCAGATCATGAACTGTCTGGGTTTGGGATTGGTGGAAATGGCCTCCGGACCCAGGATGCTCTGGGATTGTGTCACCTGTTATCAATGCCAGGAACACTGCCCCCAGAATGTAGAGGTCACGGATATTTTCTTTCAGTTAAAAAATCTTGCTGTCAAGAATGCAGGCAAGGTTGCCGATGAAAGTTCCCCTGATTTGGAAGCGGCATGAGCCCTGTGCCGATTAAATCAGCTGAACGCTCAAATTAAAAAAGGAAATTCACATGAGATATGCATTGTTTTTGGGGTGTAATATCCCTGCCCGGGTCGATCAGTATGATGCATCCGCCAGAGCGGTATTACGGCAGGTGGGTGTACAACTTGTGGATATTCGCGAATTTAATTGCTGCGGATATCCCATGCGCAATGTGGACCAAAAAGCATTCCTCCTGTCTTCGGCCGTAAACCTGGCTTTGGCTGAAAAAGCGGGACTCGATATATTGGCGCTTTGCAAATGTTGCTTCGGCACGCTTAAAGAGGCCGAACATATCTTGGAGGGAGAAGGAACGCTGCAAAAAGAAGTCCATGGATTGCTTGCTCAAAGAGGTCTTGAGTATACCGGAAAGATACAGATTAAGCATTTCCTTTCGGTGTTGTATTACGATGTGGGTTTGGATACCTTAAAAAGCAACATAACGCGGCAATACAAAGATTTTAAAATTGCCACTCATTATGGGTGCCATGCCTTGCGTCCCAGCAAGATCACCCGGTTCGACGATCCTGTTGCCCCCTCTATATTTGACAATCTTGTTGAGCTGACGGGCGCCAAAAGCGTTGATTGGATCCGAAAGCTGGAGTGCTGCGGAGCTCCCGTGCTGGGTTTCAATGACGATCTTTCCATGAATTTAACAAAGAAAAAAATTTTATCCGGCAAAAAAGCAGGCGCCGACTATTTGTGTTCAGCCTGTCCCTATTGCCATCTGCAATTTGATTCCGCTGGCTTCGGTTCTTTATCCGCAACTGCTCGGGCTGTGCATGGGTATCGACGAAAAAGCTCTGGGAATTAATATGAATCAACTCGATATCAGTGGTGTCACATCTTTTTTAGAGCCCTAATTGATCGGATACATAAAACATTTTTCCCATTTTGTTTACGATTACTTAGGGTAGAATCAGGAGGAGAGAATGTCGAATAAAAAAACAGGTGCCGTGATGGTGGTTGGCGGCGGAATCGCCGGAATGCAGACCGCATTGGATCTGGCTGATTCCGGTTTTTATGTTTATCTGGTTGAAACGTCCGGCTCCATCGGCGGGATGATGTCGCAACTTGACAAGACCTTTCCCACCAATGACTGTGCCATGTGAATTATCTCGCCCAAACTGGTCGAGGTCGGCCGGCACATCAACATAGAATTGCTTACCCTCTCAGAACTGGAGAGCGTTTCCGGCGAGGAGGGGAATTTCAAGGTAAAAGTCAGAAAGCGTGCGCGCAGTATTAATATGGATCTTTGTACCGGGTGTGGTTCTTGTATCGAAAACTGCCCGGTATTGTATGAAGCACAGAGTTAAATTTCTTACTCGCCTCACGGCATACGGTTTTCATTAGGTTCTGCCATTATTTATCCTCATGAAGTTATAGCCGGCGTTATGGTTACGTGAGTAAAACTTTAGGACGGTAATACATATTAAATCATGGTACCCAAAGATAAAGGTTTAATGTCCATGGAGCATTTCGTAGAAATTGATTGGCAACAGGTAGATGAAATAATCGAGAAATATAACGGCAACCGCGAGGCCTTGTTAATGATAATGCAGGATATCAGCGATATATATAATTATGTGCCTCCGGACGTGGTTCCTGTTTTGGTCAATAAGTTAGGAGTAAAAGAGAGTTTGGTTTATAGAGTAGCTACTTTTTATAAAACCATTAGCTTGGAGCCCCGAGGTAAATATATTGTTAATGTGTGTACAGGTACTGCATGCCATGTTCGCGGAGCAGATAAAATTATGGATGCCTTGGAAGATCATCTAAACATTAAGCAAGGCCAAACCACTGATGATCTTTTGTTTACCTTGCAGGGGGTGCGTTGCGTTGGATGTTGCGCGTCAGGACCTGTTATTACAGTTAATCAGAAAACTCACGGTGGCCTCGACCGTGCCAGTGCGTTGGAAACTGTCAAATCTTACGACTAGTGTGTCTCTTAACGGCATGTATAATGGAGGCTATACCAGACCATGGCAAAATTAGAAAATAGAGAAGCACTTAAAAATTTACGAAATTCACTTCAAGCCAAGTTTCAGGACAGTAAAAAGAAATTAATTTCACTGTGTGCGGGTTCGGGCTGCGGCGCCTATGGCACGGCAAAAGTGTATGAAAAACTCATGGAGGAGCTGGCCGAGCAGGGATTGGAAAATGAAGTGGAAGTAAAGCTTTCGGGGTGTCACGGTTTTTGTGAGAAGGGACCGATCATGGTCATCCATCCCGAAGGTATTTTTTATCCCCAGGTACAAGAAGAACACATTCCCGAAATTGTTGAACACACGGTAAAAAACGGGGAGCTGGTCAAGTCGCTGATTTTCAAAGATCCTGCCACAAAAAAGAAAATCACCCATGAAAAGGATGTCCCTTTTTATAAACTCCAAAAGAGAATCATTTTCGGCAACAACGGTGTCATCGACCCGACCGAAATCCAAGATTATTTGTCGGTGGGTGGTTATGCGGCATTGGAGAAAGCCCTTTTCGATATGTCGCCGGAAAAAATTATCGATGAAGTCAAAGAATCGGGGTTAAGGGGTCGGGGCGGCGGCGGATTTTCCACGGGAATCAAGTGGGCATCCTGCCGAAAACATGAAGGCGAACGGTATGTTATTTGTAATGCAGACGAGGGCGATCCCGGCGCTTATATGGATCGCAGCCTTTTAGAAGGCAATCCCCATAGCATTCTGGAGGGGATGATCATTGGCGCTTGGGCCATTGGATCTAATGAAGGATATGTTTATGTGCGCCATGAATATCCGCTGGCGGTAAAAAACTTTTCAATGGCATTGGAGTCGGCAAGAGAATTGGGCCTTTTAGGTAAAAATATTCTGGGCACCGGGTTTGATTTTGACATTTTTATCAGCCGCGGCGGCGGCGCCTTTGTCTGTGGTGAATCCACCGCTTTGATGGCATCTTTGGAAGGCAACCCCGGACTGCCCCGGGCCAAATATATTCATACCGTGGAGAAAGGCTTTCGACAAAACCCGTCCCTGCTCAATAATGTGGAAACCTGGGCAAATGTGCCGGTGATTATCAATAATGGTGCAGATTGGTATGCTTCCATCGGCACCCAAGGCAGTAAAGGAACCAAAATATTTTCTCTTGTGGGAAAGGTGATGAATACGGGTCTTGTGGAAGTTCCCATGGGAACCAGTTTGCGTACCATTATTTTTGACATTGGCGGTGGTATTCTTAAAAAGAAAAAATTTAAAGCCGTTCAAACCGGTGGCCCGTCAGGGGGATGTATTCCGGAAAAATATCTGGATTTGGGCATCGATTTTGATGAGCTGACTAAAGTGGGCTCCATGATGGGATCCGGCGGCATGATTGTTATGGATCAAGACACCTGCATGGTGGATATATCCCGCTATTTTGTTGAATTTTTAAAAGATGAATCCTGTGGTCAGTGCAATCCCTGCCGGGAGGGACTTAAACAGATGCTGGATATTCTGGATAGAATCTGTGAAGGGAACGGCAGGGAGGGCGATATTGAGCTCCTTGAAGAACTGGGTGGCATGATGCAGAAATTTTCTTTGTGTGGTTTGGGGACCTCGGCGCCAAATCCGGTTTTGTCAACCATACGCTATTTCCGCGATGAATATGTGGCCCATATCAGAGACAAAAAATGCCCGGCCGGTGTTTGCAAACCGCTCTTTTATTATGAAATTGATCCGGAACTGTGTAACGGCTGCACCCTGTGTGCCAAAAGATGTCCGGAGGAGGCTATCACCGGCAAAAAAAAAGAGCCTCACGAATTGAACCAGGATAAATGTATCAAGTGCGGCATTTGTTATGACGTTTGTAAATTTAATGCTGTTGCCATCAAGTAGCCAAAGCGATGCATAAAATAACCATTAGAAGGTTAACCCCATGATCAGTTTTATACTCAATGGTAAAGAAGTTCAGGGACAAGAAGGCGAATATCTCCTTCAGGTGGCTGAAAGATACGGTGTAAAAATACCGACCCTTTGTCACCATAACGCACTGGAACCGGCGGGCATGTGTCGTCTTTGCACTGTGGAAATGCATTACGGCGGGCGAGTTCGTTACGTTACTGCATGCAACTATCCCATATGGGAAGGCATGGAGATTAAAACCGACACCGAGACCGTGCACGAAGGACGTAAACTCATCGTTGAATTGTTGCTGGCCCGCTGCCCGGATGTGCCAATTCTTCAGGAATTATCCAAAAAATACGGCATCGAAGTGCCGCGTTTCAAAACAGAAGACGATACGTGTATTCTTTGTGGGCTCTGCACCCGGATTTGCGAAAGGATGGGCAACAGTGCTATCACGCTGACCGGACGAGGATTGGATATGAAAGTCGACACCCCCTTCCATATTCAAACCGATGCCTGTATTGCCTGTGGGGCATGTGCCACGGTTTGTCCAACCGGACATATCACCAAGGAAAAAATTCGAGCCCATATTTCAAAACACGACTTAATACCAATTCCCTCTGAATATGATATGGGGCTCGTGGGTCGCAAACCCATCTATGTGCCATATGCCCAGGCGGTTCCCAACACTCCGGTCATTGACCGTGACAGGTGCGTGCATTTCAAAACCGGCGGTTGTAAAATCTGCACCGAGTTTTGTGGGGTAAATGCTATTGACCATACGCAGAAAGATGAGATTGTGGAACTCGACGTCGGATCGATTATCATCGCCCCCGGCACCCAAGCCTTTGACCCCGCAGTTCATGACACTTTCGGCTATAAGAAACAGCCTAATATTGTGACCAGCCTGGAATTCGAAAGGATCCTCTCGGCTTCCGGCCCTTATGGCGGTCATCTGGTCCGGCCGTCGGATGGCAAAGAACCGGAAAAGATTGCCTGGCTGCAATGCATCGGATCCCGGGATGAACATCTTGGCGCCCAGGGGTATTGCTCCGGAGTCTGTTGTACCTACGCCATCAAGGAAGCCATGCTGGCCAAGGAACACAGCAAGAAAGACCTGGACACCGCGGTTTTTTATATCGATATGCGCACCCATGGAAAAGACTTTGAAAGATATTACAACCGTGCCAAAGACCAGATGGGCGTTCGCTTTATCAAATCCAAGATCATCAACGTTACTCCCCATGATGAAACCGGAATGCAAGTCATCCGATATGTGGATGAGTCCGGCAGAAAAGTTGACGAAGAATTTGATATCGTGGTCCTGTCCGTAGGCCTCATGATAAGCCCCAAAGGTGTGGAGCTGGCGAAAAGATTGGGTGTTGACGTGGACCATTATAACTTTGCCCGTACCGGCAGTTTCGAACCCGTGGAAAGTTCCATACCCGGTATTTATGTTTGCGGCGCCTTTGAATCTCCCAAGGATATTCCGGCCTCGGTGATCGATTCCAGCGCCGCTGCAGGTATGGCAGGAAGCAAACTGGCCGAATCTCGCTGGACCCTTACCCAGACAAAGCATGTCCCTGAAGAAATCGATATTCACGGTGAAGCGCCCCGTGTTGGTGTTTTTGTCTGTCGATGCGGCACCAATATTGCCGGTGTCGTTGATGTCCCTGCAGTGGGGGAATTTGCCAAAAGTTTGCCCGGTGTTGTTTATGTGGAAGAGAATTTGTTCAGTTGCTCCCAGGACACCCAGGAACAAATCACCCAGGTGATTAAAGAGCAAAAATTAAATCGCGTTGTCGTGGCCGCATGCACGCCGCGTACCCACGAACCCCTTTTTCAAGAAACCGTACTCAATGCAGGCATAAACAAATACCTTTTTGAAATGGCCAACATCCGCAATCAATGTTCCTGGGTACACAGAAAAGAGAAAGAAGCAGCCACTGAAAAAGCCAAAGACCTTGTCCGAATGGCCGTATCCAAAGTGGGCCTGCTACAACCGCTATCCGACCCGGAAATAGAAATGAACCCGTCCGCTCTGGTCATTGGCGGCGGTCTTGCCGGAATTACCGCTGCCAGTAATCTGGCAAAACAGGGATATGTCACCCATCTGATCGAAAAAAGCGATGTCCTTGGCGGACAGGCCCTGAATCTTTATGAAACCTGGCAGGGCGAAGACGTTCAGAAAAAGCTGGCCGAACTTATTAAAGAGGCGGAATCCGACAAAAACATCAACATACTGACCAACACCCAAATAAAAGAGGTGAGTGGTTTTGTGGGTAATTTTCGAACAACCGTTGAAACAGGGGGCAAAGAGCAGGTTATCGAACACGGTGTGGCGATCATTGCTACGGGCGCTGAAGAGTTTAAACCGGATCAATATCTTTGTGATGAGGATCCACGGGTGTTAACCGGTCTGGAGCTGGATCGCAAATTTATTGATGATGATCTGCCGTTACATGAGATCCATACCGCCGTTTTCATCCAGTGTGTGGGTTCACGGATCAAAGAAAGACCCTATTGCTCCAAAGTGTGTTGTACGCATTCCGTAAAAAATGCGCTTAAATTAAAACAGTTAAAGCCTGAAATGGATGTGTTTATTATTTACAGGGATATGCGCACCTATGGACTGCGTGAGGATCTGTATCGTGAGGCCCGGTCCAAAGGCATTGCCTTTATTCACTATGACTTTAACAAAGAATTAACCGTTTCGAAAAATCAAAACGGTCTTAATGTCAGATGTACCAGCTATGTGCTGCAACGCGAAGTTGAGATAAGGCCGGACCTGCTGGTTCTTGCAACAGCGATGGTGCCGCCTCGGGAAAATCCCGTTGCCTCGCTGTTCAAGGTGCCGGTGAATGAAGACGGTTTTTTTGCCGAAGCCCATGTCAAACTTCAGCCTTTAGACTTTGCTACAAAAGGGGTGTTTGTCTGCGGTCTGGCTCATTCGCCAAAACCGGTTGACGAGGCCGTTGCTCAGGGGCTGGGGGCAGCGTCACGCGCGGCTACCCTTTTATCTCAGAAGAAAGTCCTTGGCAATGCTATCATCTCCAGCATCAATGCACAGCTTTGCAGGGGCTGTCAAAAATGCATGGCGGTCTGCCCGTATCAAGCCATCAACTTTCTTAAAGACCGTGGCATTTGTGAAGTAAACCCGGCGGTTTGCACCGGTTGCGGCTCGTGTGCCGTAGCCTGTCCCACTGGTGCGGCCAATGTTTTACACTTTGATGACCAGGAAGTGCTGACCATGGTTAGAGCCGCATTTAATTAGTGCCCATCCAGAAACGGCATCTTTCGGCTCCCGGCGGCGTTCTTGCTCGTTTTCAATCCTCGACATAGCGCGCTATGCCTGCGGTTGAAAACTCGCTCGGGCCTTGCCGAAAACCAAAATCTACCATTTCTGGATGGGCACTGACAGGGGTGTCGATTCAATTGTCAATCGACAATTTTCAATCTGCAATTGAAAGAGGATTTACTTTATGTCTGAAGAATTTAATCCAAAGATTATTGCTTTTGCATGTAATTGGTGTGCCTATTCGGCCGCTGATCTGGCAGGTGTCAGCCGTCTTCAATATCCACCCAATATGAGGATTATACGGGTAATGTGTTCCGGTCGGGTAAACCCTAATTTTATTCTTGAAGCCTTTAATTTGGGTGCTGACGGCGTACTGGTTGCCGGATGACATATGGGCGACTGTCATTACCTGGATGGTAATGTAAAGGCTGAAAAGATGTTTAAAATGACTCAGGAACTGGTAAAGATACTCGGTATTGACCCGGTAAGATTGCGTCTTGAATGGGTTTCTTCGGCAGAAGGCGGGCGTTTTGCCGAGATTGCCAGAGAATTTACCGGGCAGATAATATCCCTGGGACCGTCCTCCTTGAAACAGGCGGCCTGACAAAGGCTCAAAAAAATTGAGGCATTGATATGACTGCAATAGCCGATTTGATAAACACCACAAAAACTTATTACTGCCTTGACTGCGGGGTATGCACCGGAAGCTGTCCGGTTTCCAGGGTTTTTCCGGAATTTTCACCCCGGCAGATTATAGAGCGCTCTCTTTATGAACTGGAGGAATTCTCGGACCATACCATTTGGAACTGCCTGACCTGCGCCCAGTGCAGCATCCGCTGCCCGGCGGACATCAATTTTCCTGAATTTATCCGCTTGATGCGTGATGAAGCCCATTCTATGGGATTCGACGGAGTTCCAGCCCACAATGGAATGCTTCAAACCATTATGTCCATCCAGACCCAGGATGTTCAACAAAATCGCACATACTGGATCGAAGAGGGGAAAACACAAGAGACCGGTGACGTTTTTTATTTCGTGGGATGCAGACCCTATTTTGACGTTGTTTTCCGGGATATCGATGCAGGATCGATCACGGCTGCTCAGAACGTGCTGAAGATCCTCAACACCTGTGGGGTGGAACCGGTGGTCAGCAATAATGAAAGATGTTGCGGCCATGATGCGCTCTGGAACGGAAACGAGGAGAAGTTCAAGCAACTGGCTCGATTGAATCTGGATCTGATCCGTTCCTCGGGCGCCAAACAGGTAGTTTTTAGTTGCCCGGAAGGATATCATACGTTTAAAAATTTTTATCCCAAGTATTTTGGTGAACTCGATTTTGAACCGGTCCATATCCTCGATTTTTTGGCAGACAAACTCAGCGAGGGTGTGATTCAGCTTGAAGGATCCGGTGAAAAAGTCGTTACCTTTCATGATCCCTGTCGTTTGGGACGGCTGGCAGGCATTTACGATGCACCCCGCAAGATTCTGGAAAAAGAAATGCCCCGCTCCAGGGAGAATGGTATCTGCTGCGGAACTTCCGGCTGGATGAACTGTTCCAGCTGTTCCAAAGAAATTCAGTTGGAGCGCTTAAAGGAGGCTGGCGACACCGGCGCAGGGACTTTAATAACAGCATGTCCCAAATGCCAGATTCATTTCAGGTGTGCTAAGGCTGCCTTTGACCTGGATATAGAAATTACGGATCTGTATGATCTTGTAGCAGATCGATTGAAGACAGAATGAGAAATGAGTTTGAAGTGTGAAGTGAACTAAAGTTTAAAGTGAGCTAAAGTTAAGGAATTCTTCGAATTATATAAAAACAGCGGAGCGAAGCGACACAATAACTTTAGGCACTTTAGATCACTTTAGACAATTTCAACTTGTACGGCTTTAACTAAAACAGCCCATTTCAGGGGCAAACCAAAGCCTGGTCCTTTGGGCCAGGATTCTTTAATTATAGTTAAGGAAGCCAATTATGATCAAAGATGTACTTGTTGTTGGAGGAGGGATTGCCGGAATCCAGGCATCCCTGGACCTTGCCGATATGGGCATTAAGGTCCACATGGTGGAGAAGCTGCCCAGCATCGGCGGCAAGATGGCTCAGCTGGATAAAACGTTTCCCACCAACGATTGTGCCATCTGAATCCTCTCGCCCAAGATGCTGGATGTCGGTCGACATCCCAATATAGCACTTCTGGCTTACAGTGAAGTGGAGAAAGTAGATGGCCAGGCGGGGGATTTCAAGGTCACGGTGCGCAGGAAGAGACGTTACGTTGACGAAGACAAGTGCACCGGCTGCGGTGCCTGTGCGGAAAAATGTCCCACCATGGTACCGGATGCCTTTAATGAAGGTTTGGGCACTCGTAGTGCCATTTACAGCTATTTTGCCCAGGGCATCCCCTCCACCCATACCATTGACCCCGACTTTTGTCGCCAGTTGAACGGCAAAAAATGCGGGATCTGTAAAAAGGTCTGTCAGGCGGATGCCATAAATTTTGATCAGGAAGA
>JAFDHQ010000119.1 GCA_019308685.1 Deltaproteobacteria bacterium | reverse complement strand
TTAAACCTAAGTTGAGCGATTTCTTGCCAAGAGATGTGCTGAGATCTTGATGCATAAGGATTCGCGAAAACCGCAGGCATACCCGTGGATATGTCGAGGATTTTCGCGGATCCTTGATGCGCAAGAGATCGGTGCAGATCGAGTAAAATATCGCTCAATTTAGATTTAATATTGTCTGTGTAAGATTCATCTTTGAATTCCGCAAGTTGTTTGCCAAACATAATTTAGACCGCCTTAGACCCCCTAAGATTCCTTGCATTTTGGAAAATAATGTATAAAATATATATTTTCTTTTTATATCTAAATCCTGCATCGTTTTTTTTCGAAAGGGATATATTTACAATAATAACAGCTGATTATTTGGGTTTTATATAAAATCGCAACAAGGAGATTAGGCAATGGAATTCATTAAGTCCTATTCACGGGGATCTTTGGTTTTAATTTTAGTATTGGGCGCCATTGTGCTGGCGGCCACGGTTTCATCGTTTTACTGGGTTCTGCAGGTAATGCACCAAAACATATCATTGCTCGCAACGCCCGAAACCCCATCAATGGCACTCCTTGACCCGATCTCTTTGATTCATCACAAGTATTTTATATTTGCTGCGGGGGCATGGGCCGGCGTTTTTCTGGTTTTTGGGCTCATTTTGTGGGGATTTTTGAGGCGAATCGCTGTGAATTCTTTCCAAAAATCCGGAAAGCCCATGCCGAAAAAGCATGTTCGGGCACCGGCAGTATCCGCCGCTGAGAGGGAAGCGCAAGAGCAGAACCAGCAACGTTTGTTTTTACACCTGCTGTCCGTGCTCCAGCGCGAAGGCCGCCTGGTAGATTTTTTCTCGGAGGACCTTAATCTTTATGAAGATGCCCAGATCGGCGGCGCGGTTCGCGCCATACACGAGAACTGTAAAAAGGTGGTCAGCAAAAGCCTGACCCTTGAGGCGGTCATTGACCGCAGCGAAGGAGAAGAGATCCGGGTGGAACCTGGGTTTGATCCGGACGCCATAAAACTGACCGGCAATGTGACCGGCGAACCGCCGTTCACGGGTATTTTACGCCATAAAGGATGGCGCACCCGAAAATTGGAACTTCAAGATGCACGCATCATCGCTCCGGCTGAGGTGGAAATCCTCTAGCCCGAATATTTCATGAAATTTTTCACCCTTCGGGCGAGTCCGAGACGGCCATTTGCTGCGTTATCAAGTGCTTGCAGTAGTCTACTACGGCTGCACCCTTGAATGCCTTGCAAACGAACGCCTCGCACACGTGAAATATCCGGGAAAGGTCTGCTGTGTTATCAACAATGAAATAAGGGCACTTTAAACTTTTAGATTATGGAAATCAAACCATGCACAATCCGGTTTATATTATAGGAATCGATCTGGGGACAACCAACAGCGTGGTGGCCTACACCGAGGCGGATACGGAAATGGGCCGGCCTTCTGAAATACGCTTGTTTGAAATCCCCCAGCTCATTGATGCCGGTGTGGTCGAAAAACGCCGGATGCTCCCCTCTTTTGTTCTGGTTCCCGGGGAACACGATGTTTCCCAAACCGCCATGGCCTTGCCATGGCAGGAAACGAGCCCCTTGGCGGTGGGTGAATTTGCAAAAAATCGCGGCGTGGAGCTGCCCAACCGCCTGATTGCTTCTTCCAAATCCTGGCTCTGCCATACCTTGGTTGACCGGAACAAGCCTATATTGCCCTGGGAAGGTCCCGAGGAGAAATTTAAAAAATCACCGGTGGAAGCGTCCGCAGCCATTCTGCAACATATCCGGGATGCGTGGAACCACGCCATGGCTGCAGATGATGAATCGTTGAAAATGGAAAATCAGGAAATTTTACTGACCGTTCCGGCGTCCTTCGATGCGGTGGCCCGGGAGCTGACCGTAAAAGCTGCCGAGATCTCCGGACTGAACCATGTCACCCTGCTGGAAGAACCCCAGGCCGCTTTTTATGCATGGATTGAAAGCACATCCCATGGATGGCGGGACATGGTTACTCAAGGCGACCTTGTCCTGGTTTGCGACGTTGGCGGCGGAACCACCGATTTCAGCCTTATCAAAATTTCCGAGGAACAGGGCGAACTTGCCCTTGATCGAATCGCGGTGGGCGAGCATCTGCTGGTGGGCGGCGACAATATGGATCTGGCCCTGGCCTATTCAATATCCCGACAAATGGCGGATAACGGCACCCGGCTGGATGCCTGGCAGATGCGGGGGCTTTGGCACAGTTGCCGCAACGCCAAAGAGCGGCTGTTATCCGACCCCGATGCCCAAGAATATCCGATCACGGTTTTGGGCAGAGGCAGCGGCCTGATTGGCGGAACCGTTAAAACCGTGCTTTCCCGCGATGCGGTGGAAAAAGTACTGTTGGATGGCTTTTTTCCGGTTTGCGAACGAACGACCCGACCGGTTTCTCCACAAAAAACCGGCATTCGGGAGTTGGGTCTGCCCTATGCATCCGACCCTGCCGTAACCCACCATCTGGCCGAGTTTCTCCAACAAAACAACGGAGAATCCCTGCCCACGATGGTCCTTTTCAACGGCGGCGTGATAAAGGCAAAAAACGTCCGTAACCGCATTATGGAGGTGATGACTTCGTGGAAAGCGTCGGAGGATGCCCCGCCCATTCGGGAGATCCCATCCAACGACTTTGACCTGGCAGTTGCCAGAGGCGCCGTATATTACGGAATGGCCAAACGCGGCCGGGGCGTTCGAATACGCTACGGCTTGAATAAGTCCTATTATGTGGGCATCGCCGCTTCCATGCCTGCGGTTCCGGGGATCCCGGCACCCCTCAAGGCGCTGTGTGTGGCACCCTTCGGCATGGAAGAAGGAACCGGCGCAACCCTTGAAAACCAGGAGTTTGCCCTGGTGGTGGGCGAGCCCGTGAACTTCGATTTTCTCAGTTCCATGCGCCATGACCATGACGTGGGCACCGTGGTTGAGGACTGGGAAGGGGAAATTCGGTCCATTGCCGAAATCCAGACCACCCTGGATGGTGAACTCGGCAGCGTGATTCCGGTTACCCTGGAAATCCGGGTGACCGAGGTGGGAATCCTGGAATTGTGGTGTGTTTCACGGGAAGACGGCCGCCGGTGGAAACTTGAATTCAACGTACGGGAGAAGGAAACCCTTGGATCTTGACGACCAGCGCTACATTATCGGTATCGATCTGGGCACCACCAATTCGGCGGTATCCTATGTGGATTTGCATGCCGAAGACAACCGTGGGTCGTGTATCCGGCTGTTTCCCATTCCCCAGCTCACCGGTCCGGGCGAGGTTTCCCGGCTGCCGGTGTTGCCCTCTTTTCTCTACATTCCCGGAGATTATGATATCTCCAAAGAAAGTCTTGCCGCCGACCGGGAAGGCCATGGGGACCATTTCGCCGGAGCCTATGCCAGAGATCACGGCGCCAAAGTGCCCGCCCGGCTGGTATCGTCGGCCAAAAGCTGGCTGTGTCACCCCAATGCCGATCGAAAAGCGCCCATACTGCCCTGGGGCGCAAGCAAAGAGGTTCGTAAAATCTCGCCCATTCAGGCCACCGCCGCCTATTTACGGCATATTCGCTCGGCCTGGAATCGCCAACAAAGCGACGAGGAGTCCTTTCTTGAACATCAGATGGTCATTATCACCGTACCGGCCTCCTTTGACGAGGTGGCCCGTGAGATGACCCTTGAAGCGGCCAGCGCAGCCGGTATGAGCCGCGTGATTCTACTGGAAGAACCATTGGCCGCCTTTTACAGCTGGCTCATGACCCATGAACATGAGTGGCACACATGGGTAAAACCCAACGATCTGATCCTGATTTGCGATGTGGGTGGCGGGACCACGGACTTTACCTTGATTTATTTACGGGAGGTGGACGGCAGCCCGCGTTTTGAGCGCATTGCCGTGGGGGATCATCTGATTCTGGGCGGGGACAATATCGACCTGGCACTGGCACGGCGCATTGAAACACAATTTTCCAAAACCCAGCATTCCCTGAGCGGCGACCGATGGAAAACCCTGTGTCACCAATGCCGCCAGGCCAAAGAGACCCTTCTCGACGGAAGATCGGACTCGCAAAAAATTATTCTCATGGGGGAAGGCGGTCAACTGATTGCCGGAACACTGGCGGCCAATATAGAGTACCGGGAAGTGGCCGAAATTATTTTGAACGGATTTTTCCCCCTTGTGGATCCCGGCGAGGAAAAACCCCGGGCCATTCGCAAAGGCATCACCGAATTCGGACTCCCTTATGCGCAGGAACCGGCGATCACCCGCCACTTGTGCTGGTTTTTGGAGCAGCACACGGCGGACGTGACCGCATTTTTACAAAAGGATCGGCCCGAACCCGATATTATTCTCTTTAACGGCGGATCGTTAAAGCCGGCCGTGATTCAGGACCGGATTCGCGACGCCATCCGGCAGTGGTTCGGACAACCGGATGATACGCTTCCCCGGGTATTGGAAAATCCGGATCCCGATCTGGCCGTGGCAATGGGCGCGGCCTATTACGGACGGGTCAAGATCGGCCAAGGGGTTCGGGTAGGCAGCGGCAGCCCGCGAGCGTTTTATCTGGGGGTTACCGGCCAAGAAGAGGCTGATAACCGTAACGAAAAGGACCGGAAACAGGCCATATGCCTTGTGGAACGCGGTTTGGAAGAAGGAACCGATATTGAATTGCAAGACCGCCAATTTGAAGTGCTGACCAATCAGCCGGTCACATTTGATGTTTACAGCTCCAGCTTTCGAAGCGGCGACCGGTGCGGTGATCTGGTCACCATAGACGACTCCCTCACCCCGTTGCCGCCCATTCAAACCGTGATTCAGTATGGGAAAAAGGGCATTCAAACCCGGATCCCCGTCCATATTGCAGCCGGGTTTACGGAAATGGGGTCTTTAGCCCTCTGGTGCCGGAGTCTGAAGAGCACCCACCGCTGGCATCTCCAGTTTCAACTACGCACGGTTTCGGCCCCTGCCCCGGTTGGGGATCAGGAAGTCTTTGAATCTTCCGTTGTCGACGATGTTCGGGAAATGGTCCGGAAGGCCTTTGCGGACGGGGCTTCCGACACGCAGCTTGCATCCCTTGCCAAGGATATTTCCAAATGCGTTGAAAGACCTCGGGATCAATGGCCGCTGACATTTATCCGAAGTATTGCCGACGAACTCATTCAACTCGAACACGTTCGAACCGGTTCACCCGTGTCCGAAAGCCGGTGGCTGAATTTTTTTGGATTTTGCATGCGTCCCGGATTCGCCGACGCCCTGGATCCGCACCGGATGAAAAAAATCTGGAAGATCTACATTCAGGGCATGCGCCATCCCAATCATCTGCAGGTTCAAAGCGAATGGTGGATCATGTGGCGGCGGGTGGCCGGCGGTCTGAAGCCCGGCCGGCAGCGGCAGTTTTTCCAGGACCTGACTCCCATCCTTTTCCCCGGCAAAGGCGCCCGAAAAAAGGTCCCGCCCCAGCAACGGCTGGAGATCTGGATGGCCGTTGCCAACATGGAACATCTGCTGGCAAAAGACAAGATCAAATGCGGTCGCATGCTGCTGTCGGAAATAAAACCCAAAAAAAGCCGGCCCCAGCATTTCTGGTCCCTGTCGCGCATGGGTGCCCGTGAACTCCTTTACGGACCCGTGGACCGTGTAATACCGGCCAAAGAAGTGGTTGCCTGGATCGAAACCCTGTTTTCCATAAACTGGCGCGACCCCAGACCCATTGCCGCCGCTATTGCCCAGCTGGCCCGGAAAACCGGCGATCGTACCCGTGATTTGAATCCTGCCGATATGGAACGGGTTATGTCGTGGATGACCCGGGATCCCCAACGGAAACAACGGTTACAGTCGTACATCCGATACCTGAAAGAAGTGGTTCCCCTGGAAAAAAAGGAGCAAACCAACATGTTCGGAGAATCTTTACCCGCCGGCATCGTGCTGCATAACTGAAAGAAATGAACATCGAACCCTGGTCGCCTCTGGCGCCGCCGAAGGCGGGTAAGCACTTGTCCGCCTTCGGCGGATCGAATGTTGAATAAACCGGTGCAATCGTCAGCCGCCCATGGAATATCCGTGCTGTGCTAAGACTCGAATTCAAGTCGGGTCACCGATATAATCAGCGGCAGGTCCAGCAACTTTCCAACCACACTATCGGAAATGCGGACATTGGTTTTAAGGAAAATGATGTTCATTTTTCCGGTCTCTTCCTGGCCCAAATGCATCTGGTCGATGATAATTTTTTTACTGCCGAGAAGAGTTGAAAAACTTCCAATAGCCCCCGGCTTGTTCAGCGTATATATCAGCGCCAAATGACCTTCGGGGATCAGCTCCAGACGAAAATTATTAATGGTTACGATCCGAATTTTATTCCTTCCGAATAGGGTTCCGGATACCATATTGGTAACCTTGGGCGTGGTCACACGGACGGTAATCAGGTTGATATATTCTTCGGACGAATCACTGATGATCTCTTTGACGGTTATCCCTCTTTCCTTTGCAAGGACTTGGGCATTGACGAAATTGACATCATCCTTAACCACAGGCGCCAGCAAACCTCTTAACACGGCTATGGACACCGGTGACAGGTCAAGTCCCTTAAAATCTCCGGCATATTCAATAGAAACTTCTTGAATGGGCCCTCGAATCAACTGGGTCTGGAGACTGCCGATATGATTGGCAAGGGTCAATAAGGGTTTCAACTTTTTCAGCAGATCACCAGTCACCGAGGGAACATTAACGGCGTTCAGGATGGTGTCATACTTGAGATAATCAATAATCTGTGCAGCCACATCAACGGCTACTTTGGTCTGGGCCTCCCGGGTGGAAGCACCGAGATGGGGCGTACAAATCAGACGTTCATGCTCAATTAACGGGCATATGCCGGGAGGTTCATTTTCAAAGACATCCAATGCAGCGCCGGCAACTTTCCCGGACTGCAAGGCGGCATAAAGTTCATCCTCGTCAACAATCCCTCCCCTGGCGCAGTTTACGATCATGACCCCGTCTTTCATCTGCTCGAAGGCCTCCTTGTTTAGCAAACCGGTTGTTTCCTTAAACTTGGGGACATGCACCGTGATGTAATCGGATCTGCGGTATAGATCTTCAAGTGAAACACTTTCAAATCCGGCTTTTTCAATCTGCTCGGGCGTTACATACGGATCGTGAACAATGACCTTCATTTTCAGACCTCGAGCGCGATCGGCAACGATAGACCCGATTTTTCCATATCCGATAACTCCAAGGGTTTTATTGAATATTTCTCTTCCCTGAAGTTTCTTCTTGTCCCAGCGTCCGGCCTTCAATGATGCGGTTCCTTCGGGCACATTGCGCGAAAGCGCCAGTAACATGCCGATGGAATGCTCGGCGGTGGTAATAACATTGCCACCGGGTGTATTCATTACAATGATCCCGCGCTTGGTCGCTGCCGGGATATCCACATTATCCAAACCGATTCCCGCACGACCCACAACTTTAAGTCGCGTTGCGGCGCCTAAAAGATCCTCTGTAACCTTTGTTGCACTCCGGATAATAAGGGCGTCATATTCTCCGATAACGCTTTTAAGCTCATCCGGGGTCAGTTCGGTTTTGACATCAACGTCAATCCCGTCTTCTTCCTGCAACATCCGGATGCCGGCTTGTCCCAGGTTATCGCTGACCAACACTTTCATGAAATTTCTATTTTCCAGTCAGGGAAAAGTTCATCCCATTCCTCATAAATCCGTCCGGGGTCTCGGCGAAGATCCAGACGATTCGATTTCTCAAACGCCGCCCGGGCGATCTTAAATTCAGCCTCGGTAATATTGCCTTGCTCATACAGTATCTCCGCGGCCTCAAACGTTTCATTTGACTCCCGCGGAATCACCCGGACCAAACCTTGGTCAAATGCCTGCAAGAGTGCCTTCCTGAGTTTTTCCGATACATGACCTCTCTTCTGTCCGGGTTTGACCGTCGCATTTTTGCTAAGGTAGCACACCCGGGAGCCGTCGGATATCAGTTGTTGATTTTCTTCATCCCAGCTCATATTCGACGGAACAATGAGGATGCCCCGCTTTGCAAGGCTCTTGAAATTGATAAAAACCGGTTCGTACTTGGTATAAGAATCCGGGTACCCCCTCTGACCTTGAGCCCCGCCCGGACCGGTAACCAGGGCGAAACAGATAGAAATTTGATCCTGACGCACATCCGGAGAAACCGCATCAAGCCGGCCATCGAGTGCGGCAACAATCAGTTCTCCCATATTTTTAAGCCGCCGGGCAACAACCTGCATTTCGGGTTCACCGGCCCGAATATTCATTTCGTAAACAAGGATATCCACGGGTTCCCCGGTAACCGGATCCATAGATACGCGGCAGCCCGGATAAAGAATACACGGCCGGAGAATACCCCCCTTTTTCATCTGCTTCACAAAAGGACGGATCACTTTATCGCCCACCAATTTAATAAGATCGGGTGTCTCAGCGGGGTGCATACCGATTGCAGCCATACCCCCGGTAACCGGGTTGGTCTGGCTGGGGGGCCCTTCAAAGCGAAGCGGATAATCCATGGCCGTGGGAAGAATGCAATAATTGCCCTTTCCGTCAATGAGAGCAGTAAAGCTGATCTCGATTTCGGATTTCCAGGCTTCAATCAAAAGCGGCCATTTATTGTCTCCGTGCAGGTTTTTGTAGTTTTCGCTATAATTTTTCAGCAGTATATTCCATACATCGAGAATGTCTTCAACCCGGAAAACCGGTCGAGAACCTTTGCCGCCCGCACTGTAAGGATACTTGAAAACCGCACCGCCATGGTTGCGTATGAACGGAGTAATAATGCTCTTAATTTGCTGCAGGTCTTTTGCATCCGCCACCTTGAAAGGGGCAACCGGCACGCCGGCTCTTCTCATCCAGATCTTTGCCTTAACCTTATCCCCTTCAATGAAAGCCGCTTCCTTTGTCAAACCGATGACCCGATCCCCATAACCCGAATCAATGAGTTCATTTACGATGCCTTCATAAATCAGATCTTCAGGCATAATCACAACACAGTCTATTTCTCCGTTCTCAAATGCCGTTATGATGGCGGATTTATAATCATCAACTGAGTTGCCTGCAACGGGAAAAATTTTCACGGCCCAATCTTTTTTTCCCCTGACAGCGTCCAGTACCGGGCCCATACCCGTCATGCCCTTAATTATAGCGCCGATAAACTTCTCTTTTTCAACGGTTGATACCGTATAGGCGCACATACAGGTCCTGCCGTCCGGTCCCACAAAGCCGATCGTCTTTTTCGCCATAGCATTCCTTCCTTAAACTAATTATAAGCTATCTCAAAATAATCTTTTGGCCCAACCTCGGCGTTGGGTTCTCGTTTTAAGTCCTCGACATACTTGAGTATGCCTGCGGGTTAAAACTCGGAATTAAAAAACTCCCCGACCCCTGAACTAACCTGAGTTAATTCTATTCCTCAATTTACCAGAACAATGAAATGTAACGACCTTCCTGGGTGCCAGCATTAGATCTTCACCCGTAGCTGGATTTCTGCCCCTTCGTTCCTTCTTTTGCTTTACACAAAATTTTCCAAACCCGGAGATCAAAACATCCTCACTGGATTCCAGTTTGCTTTTGATGATCTCTAAAAGAATTTCAACAAGTTCCGAGGATCTGTTCCGGGTGAAACCGATCTGATTGTGGATTGATTCTACAATCCGAGCTTTTGTAAGTGCCATTGCGAGTCGCTCCTTTTTTTCCTATAAATTCCAAGATAATACTGCAGTTCCAAAGATTATTGAAAGAATTCCAAACAGTCTGTATATTTGATCTGATGCTGAATTAATATACCAATCAATGAGTTCATTGTACCGGTTTTTCGGAATTAAAAATATAACCCCTGCTTCAATGACAGCCAAGAGTCCGATGGTTCTTATAAACCTATATTCCCTGTTCCGGTGGTTTTTGTCAAGATTTGATTTTACACACTGTGCTGTTTTTCTTGAATATTCTTGACAAATAAATTTATGAGGGTAAGCTGGGTTAAGATTTTCGAATTTTTCCTGAAATCGTGATAAGTGATTAAATTTGTATCTATTTTTTAAATTAAACCGGACAGTTCAAATTGATATTGATTTGCAATTTTGACATGATACAATCTCTAATCATCGCTGATTTTAATTCACTCTCAAGCCGGCCTGAATAAAGGAGATAAAAAATGCCTGTAAAAAAGCTTGAAAAACGGTTTGGAACCATAGCCATTAAAAAGGGATTCGTTGAACCCGAACATATATTTGAGGCAATGGAGATCCAGATCCGTGAAGATTTGGAAGGTTCTGAGCATCGTCTCATCGGCCAGATCTTATGGGAAAAAGGGTATATAACAACCGAACAGATTGATGAAGTGGTTAAATCTATGGGCATTTAAAAAAAAATTGAGTTATTATGAATGATTCTTTTATAGCAGCCCTTTCCAGACCGGAGCAGCCAGTCCCGGGAGGTGGTGCGGCTGCCGCTTATGCAGGATCTGTTGGCCTTGCGCTTCTTGAGAAAATTGTTCGATTGGAAATGCGGCGTTATCCAATCGTTTCTGAACCTTCACTTTGGGAAGGCTTGCTCGAGCAAGTATTATCTTTGTCCAAGATTCTCTACCGGCTTCGTGATGAGGACGGAAAGAGCTATATGCTTCTTGTGGAAACAAAAGCCTCTCGCGAAAAGGAAGAGGAGGTTGCGGCAGCCCTTGTACGAACCATTGAATGTCCCATGAAGATCCTGGAACAGACCCATAAAGCGCTAAGCTGTGTCTCTGTGGCTGCAGAACATTGCAAAAGGCATCTTCTTTCAGATCTGCAGGTAGTTTGTGAGCTTCTTGCAGCTGCAGGACACGGTGCGTATCACATCTGTATCGCAAATTTGCGCCTCATGACCGACCCGATCTTGAAGGCCGAACATCAAAGCAGGCTTACCCAGCTTCATGATCGCAGTCGCGAGCGGATAAATCTGGCAAAAGCCTCGATTTTGCGAAGCGGTCACAAACTATGAATAAAAAGTTTAGAGATATTTGATGATTGACAAAACCAAGATCATTGAAACGGTTAGCGATATGATAATTGCTCCGATCAACAAGATGAAATCAATATTTACGAGGGGCACCATCTTCCCATGAAAAGGTCGATCTACCAGAGTATACTTTTATTGCTCTTAGTCTTATTATGTATGACCGGATTTCTGCTTGTAAAGCATATCCTCCAGCTTCCATTCGGACAAACCAATGATGCCCTCCATAAAACGAGATCCGCCTTTACTCTTGATTTTTTAATCCCAAGTGCAACCTACATTGACGAAAAAATGACGACACTGCTTTTGTCGGTATTCCTCTGTCGATTATCATTTTCCGGGCATATAATTCTCTGAGGAAGAAAAAAAGAGATAGCTCTGTTCAGCTTTAAGATCTCATAATTCTAAAATCAAAAAAGGAGCACAAGTGTAAGATATGCCCAATCTCATAGATAACCCGGAAGAATACTTCAGACAGTTTCTACCGAAAAGGGATCAACTTTTAATGGAACTGGAGGAAGAAGCCCGGCGAGAAGGAATTCCTATTGTCGGACCCATTGTCGGTGAACTGCTGCATATTCTGGCAAGGGCAACTCAGTCCCGGCGAATACTGGAACTCGGGACGGCTACCGGCTATTCAACGATTTTTCTTGCCAGGGCTTTTGAGCCCACCCAGGGAAGACTGGTGACGATCGATAACGATTCGGATATGGCGGCCAGAGCCAAAATTAATTTCCACAGAGCCGGACTGGACCAGCAGATTGACATGGTTGTCGGCGATTCTCAGGAGAAGTTATTCGAAATGGACGAGTCTTTTGACCTGGTTTTCCTGGATATTGACAAAGAGGACTATGCTGCAGTTCTGCCGCACTGTGGACGACTGCTGAAAAAGGGCGGATTACTGATCGCAGATAACGTGAGATTCAAAAATGCGGATCCTTTTAACCGTTTGATTTCCGAATCTTCGAAATGGAGGTCGGTTAACCTTTTCGCGTATCTTCCACTCCACTCACCGGAAAAAGACGGGCTGTGTTTGGCATTGCGACTCTAAAATATCTGTACACTATAACATTTAATTACCTGAGGGGTCGGGGAGTTTTTCTTTTAGAGCCACAAAATAAGCGGAATGAATGATCCGCAACGACATCGTACACTGTTTGAATGCATTTCAATTACCTATATTGGGATTTAGTTGTATTAAAGGGAGAATTCCTGTATTAGTTAATTTGATTAAAGGTTCAAAAAAATGAGGCTCCCTTCAGCAAGCTACAAGGTGTTCAGGCGAAGGCGAATAAATTCACATTAACAATTAATTCCGGGATGTAAAAAATGACTTATAATTTCAAGACCCAGTATGCGAAACAACTCTACAACCATATTTCTAATATCGTTCCGATTGTATTAATTAATGATGATGGAATAACCGAACGCGCAAGAATGCAATTCGATGACAGTTCACAGAACGTTGAAATCAGGTACAAAAGCACTGCCGACGAAATTGTGGATATCGCACATGAATTACTACATGCCCAAATGCAGTTTCATGACCGCTTTCCGCTTCTCTCATGGCCCGCTAATCAACCGAGTCTCAACCCGGAAATAGAGGAACTCGCCAAGCAAATCGGAAATGTCGTTGATAACACCTACATCCTTCACAATTTGTTCATCGACACTGAAATGCTTCCGATCAGCGATGTGTTCTATGATGAAATACGTAAGGATATTCAGCGAGGGACCATTCACATCGTTCAGGGCCTTCCCCCCGAGTCCCGCCCACTGGCTGCAGCATGGCGTTTAAGGCTGGCCGATCTGTCATGCTCACAATTCAGTAAGAAACTGAGCCTCGATCAGAATCGGCTTTCAACCTATTTTATTTCGCATTTCCAGAGCAAGGATCCTATTGTACAGGATCTATTCATCCACCTCAGACAGAACGTGGTCGGCTCGC
The DNA here is from genome assembly GCA_019308685.1 of Deltaproteobacteria bacterium. Lineage (GTDB taxonomy): Bacteria > Desulfobacterota > Desulfobacteria > Desulfobacterales > UBA11574 > S5133MH16. Next base: position 2,740 of record JAFDHQ010000119.1, on the reverse strand, counting down.
GTCTCTCGAATGAGCACGGATTAGGAGATGCGTTAATGGGATTGTGCGACAAACTTGGCCTCCCATCGTGGTTGCATCTTGCCACTCGACAACAGATCAATAATAAATGGGTATTGACGCATTAGAATTGATTGCAAATCATTGCGATCACTGACTGAAAAGGGAAAGAAGATAAAATAACTTTTGTGGAAATCATCCACAAAGTTTGATTGTCCAGAAAAAGATCAAGAAAGGAAGGTATAGTATGCTTTTGGGATTTAATGGAAGTCCAAAACCCGATAGTAATCTGCGAAGAATAATTAACATGATGTTAAAAGAATCCGGAAAGGATTATCGGATATATGATCTGGCACAAATGAATATCAAGCCTTGCGTGGGATGTGTCAAGTGTGCCAAGAGCAATCGGTGTGTCATGGAAGACGATATGTTTCCATTATATGATGAAATCGTGGAATCAGAAGCCATTGTTGTGGGAGCGGTAGTATATTTTAGAAAAGCAAATGGGTTTACCCATAATTTTCTTGAACGCCTTTTCCCTTTGCGCCATCGAAACCCACAGACCATGGGAAAGCCGGCGGTCTCGGTAGCTGTAGGAGGTAACGAAGCAGAAATTGTGTCCGATGAAATCAGCTATCATCTAAATAGTTATTTTAATTTTGAAATCGTTGATAAACTCTTCTACAATACGATGACCCCTCCGTGTTTTATATGTGGATTTGGAACAACCTGTCAATATGGGGGTCCGGCACGTTGGATGTCTCCCGAGGAATTTAACAATTTTAATAAGGTAACACCGGAGATGTTTCAAAAATTTGAGACAGATAATAAGAGGGTAAAGAGGGTAAAGGAGATAGGGAGACGATTAGGAAGTATATAACCCACCTTTATTGATCATTTATTGTACCAAAACTTATTGAGAAGTTACACGAACAGTGTCTAACTCTTTAAGATTATTTCATAAATGTTTCCAACTCAAACTTAAGTGTTTTCCAGAAAACATCATTTTCGGGTATTTCCTCTCCGAATTCCCTAATGGCTCTTTTTGCCAGGAATAAAAGCGCTTTTTGGAACCTTGGGCCATGATGACGTTCCAAGGTCAATTGTTCCTTGATTATATTCGCCCGTAAATTCTCACCGGGGTGTTTTTTGAACAGGCCTTGCTTTTTATAATCCTTAGTCATAAAAGCTCGCCACCGGTACACGGCAACGTGTGCCAGTTCGTGAACCAAAGTAACTCTCCAGTCCCCTAAATGAGGCCACAACTGCACAATAATTTTCGCGACCTTACCCTTTTTATCACCCCCAAAGAATTTTAGTTCTTTGAATGTCATTCGGCCCAAAACCATACCCAGCACCGGCTTAACCTGATTTTTATGAAGAACATCACCATATTTATTTGCAAAATATTTCTCACCGCATCTTCCTTTGTACTCATAACATTTATTTCCATAAATATCCGCATAGACCTGGGTATCCTGACCCTGTATGCTTAAAAGGATATTTAACACACCTGCGGTTTCCAATGCATCTTTTTCATTTAAAACTATATTCCAGCTTTTTGGTGTGATCCGTTCGGCAAACCGGCGTATTTTTTCTTTATTAAAAGTTGAGATCATGCGATGCTCCCGTGCAACTTACCCCGGAAATTTCATGAGGGTTGATCCTTGTAAGATTTCTTTAGTCCTCGCGGTTTCTTTTTTGCGAGGATGTTCCTGATCATGGTCAAGACCTCCCAGTCCTCAAAGGGTGCCAGGATGCACGCGTAAACACTGAGTTCCATGGCCTCCTTGATAAGGTCTCGATGAGCCTGATCACAAAGAAGAAGCACATCGCAGCCGGGGCAAGCAACATTGATTCTTGAATAAATCCTCGCTCCATAATTGTTTACCACCTCGTGGTCTACAAAAACGATTGCACTGCCCTTCCCTCTTATTTTTTTTATAAGCTGTTCGGGATCAGTTGCTATTACCGGATAATAGTTATTTTTCCTGCATAACGCTATAATATTATTGCGGACTTCTTCATTGCCAACAAACATAAGAATAGCCGTTTGTTTTTTAAAAGTATTCAATGTACTACAGTTTTTCACATTTCGATTCCGCCGAATTCCCTCGGCGGTTCGATTTTGCGGTAATATGTCAATCGTCACCGGTCAGGGAAATACGTGCCCAAAGTTTTTGAAAGGGGAATTCCTGGAATCGATAAAAAATAAGCGGCGGAGGTGGCAGGTTAGGAGGCCCCCGCCGCTTGCGGGAGTTAGGGTAGGACTCTGAAACGGTATGACTTAACCTCCCTGGTACATAAAAAATAAGAACCCTTTTCTTCCCCCAGCCACTGTTAGCAGAAGCGTGGGGAAAAAAGTAATTTTAATGGTTACATGACCGGAGGAATGTAATCAATCGTAAAATCCAGATTCATCATATCCTCGGGCCACATCTTTACGCTCGTCCTCTCTTCGCCGGGCCAGACTTCCTGGTCATTGATTTTATTAACGATCAATTCCAGGAAGTGAAATTCTGTAAGCTCATACGCGACGATAACCTTAGGCGGCAGCAAAACCGCAAGGCCGGATTCCTTGGACAGGTCCCACTCAAAGTCTTCATTGGGCTCGTGGGTCAATTTACCCGTTTGACCCGCAAAAACTTTGAGCAGTTTACCGGAAATCTTGTCATTGGGTTTCACATTGTATTCCTCATAGATCTCGTCTGATATATGCCACCATAGACCTCTAAACCCGGTC
>JAFDHQ010000118.1 GCA_019308685.1 Deltaproteobacteria bacterium | reverse complement strand
ACGATTACCGTGACCGGCATTCCCAAACGAAGCAGATCTTCGGAATCATGAACAAAAACCCTCACCTCGTACACCAGCTTTGTTCGCAGATCTTCTGTTTCCACGGTTTTCGGGGTAAATTCGGCCACAGGAGAAATAAAGCCGATCCAGCCTTCAAAACTCTGATCCGCGAACGAATCGCTCAAGATCTTTGCCTTCATGCCGAGTTTGATACGGCCGAGATCCGGCTCCGGTACATAGGCCCGCACCCACTTGGGATCGGTCAACGCGAGAGTAACAACCGGCTGATTTGGACTCGCCATTTCTCCGGGCTCCAGAATCCGGTTCCGAATAATACCCGGCGACGGTGATATCAAAGTCATATCCGCAAGCCTTATCTTTAAAAGTGAAAGAGACGCCTTGAGTGCCTCCAGCGTGTTTTTGGCCGCAGCAATGTCTTCCTTTCGAGGGCCTTCCAGTGCAAGATTTAACGCCTTTTCTTTGACTTTGAGCCGGGCCATATCCACATCCAACTGGGCCCGAGCATTGTCCAGGGCCTGTTCACTGGTAGCACCGGCTCCCGACGTTTTTTTGATGCGTTCGAAAATCTGCCGGCTATTCCGGACCGTTGCCTGGGCCGCCGCCACCTCAGCGCGCGCCTGGTCGATCTCCTGACGGCGGGTTCCGGCTTCGAACCGTTTGACTACCTCCTGTTGAGCGGCGATTTGCGCCTCCGCCTCTTTGATCTGGGCTTCCAGTCGATGGGTCTGAAGCCGCGCCAGAATCTGTCCCGCCGTAACGCGATCCCCTTCTTCCACAAAAATCCGGTCAATACGCTCCTGTTCATTAAACGCAAGGTTGGCGTCGCGGATATCGATATTTCCGTAGATCTTAAGCTCGGTGGCGGACGGATTGTTTTTCATTTTTATAAACCACCGGCCTCCCAAAACCCCCACCGATATAAAAATAACCGCTATTATGACAATCTTGAAAAATCGCTTCATTGTACTGATACTCCACCCTACAGGTATGGATTTTGTTGAGTCATGTTGCTGTCTGAAAATTTCAAAATCCATTGAATTAGTCAATCGTTTATTTTTTTTATTCCTTCTCACCCCGTCTTCCTTTTAAGCGTTGTCCCTGTAATGGGATTCAAATGCCTTTGCCCTGCCCCACAGCGCCTTTTCGCTTGACTCAAAAACTTGAATCTCCTAAAGTTTCAATAAATCCTGATGTTGCTCTCAACCAAACAATTTTACACTTTGAGACCTTTGAAAAATGTTCAATTTTGCCTGCCCAGTTAAATCCGTATTTAATATTTAACCGGGGTTCAAGGCCAAGGCAATTCTGCAGGATAGCAGAATTGGACAGCTGTCAAGCTGCCCGCAAGGGCGAGGGGCATGGACGCCCCGAGTCAACGCGAAAATTTTAACCACAGGAATACATTGAGTATTTTGAGGATTAATCCGCCAAAGTTCGGTGGCGGGTTAAAATTTGAGCCTGACGCAGGAATTGAGCAAAAGGGGGCGTTTTGCAAAGGTCTCACTTTGAGATAGCCACTATGACCATCAGACGCTTCCTCATTTTTGCACCCATACTTCTCATTATCGTTTTGTTACAGTCATATTTCTGGGTGCCCACCTATGATGAGCAGACAAAGGGAAATCCCGAACGCCTCAATGAATATATTACCGGATCCATTGGTGATGCCAGCCTGCTGAATCCCATTCTCACGGCGGATTCGGCCAGCAGCAGCATCGAAAACATGGTATTTGAGGGCCTCATCGACAGGGATGAGCAGTTACGGTTCAGAGGGCGTTTGGCAACATCATGGGAGGTGTTCGAGGAAGCCTATTTTTATGTCAACCCATCCGCCGACATACCCCGATTGGGCAGGGCAGACCCGGAAACCCTTGTAGATTTTATCAAAAAAGCGAAACAAAAGAATCAAACAAAAAATAGAGAGCTCAAAGATTCTCTGGGATTCATTACGGACATTTTTGTTCTTCCGCCTAAAACCTCGTGGGTTACGAAACCGTTCAAAGATCCAACCACCGGAAAACAAAAAAATATTAACATCCGTATCCGAGCGCCTGCCCGGATAAAACTGATTCTTAATCGGGTAGACCCGGATTTTTTCCAAAACCTTTCCCTGCTGTTGGGTAAAAATTACTTTGAATCCTTTAACGGCAAAACGTATCTGATGTCTGATTCCGAAATGGAAAAGGTTAAATTAGAGTCATATGCCGGTGAGCTGTTACCGGCTATTGAGCACAATCCGGTTCTTTTGTTTCACTTAAGGCCCGGGGTAAGGTTTCATGATGGCCATCTATTTGATGCCTATGATGTCAAATTTACCTATGAATCCATCATGAATCCGAAAAATCTTTCCCCTCGTATTGCCGATTATGAGCCGGTGAAATCCGTAACGGTTATAAATCCGTTGACCGTAAAAATCGTTTACAAGCGACTCTATTCTCCTGCCATGGGAACCTGGGGAATGGGCATTCTCCCTGAGCATTTGCTCAATCATAACGCCCTTAAAGAGGAAGCTCACCGTCTCGGGAAAGACTCGAACACGTTTTCCATGCGCCAGAGCCGCTTCAACCGGCATCCCGTCGGATGCGGACCGTTCCGGTTTCAGGAATGGAAATCGGATCAATACATTATTTTGAATCGTTTCGACGGCTACTGGGAAGGACCGCCCAACTATAATAAATATGTCTTTCGTGTGATACCGGATCGGCTGACTCAGGAAATGGAATTTTATGCCGGCACCATCGACGGCTACGATGTTCAACCCCATCAGGTCAAGCGACTGGAAAAAGACCAACGGTTCCAGAGTTTTTCGGGCACGGCTTTTGGCTATACCTATATCGGCTACAACATCCGGCGCAAGCCCTTTGATGATCCCAGAGTACGAAGGGCGCTGGGTATGGCCATTGATGTGGACAAGATTATCGATTATGTGCTTTACGGCCAGGGAGAGCGAATCACCGGTCCTTTTGTCAAACAGACCGATTATTATAACCACAATATCGAACCGGTTCCTTACGATCCCCAGGGAGCGTTAACCCTGTTGGCGGCGGCCGGCTGGAAACCCGACAAACAGGGATGGCTGACAAAAGACGGCAATAAATTCCAATTCACACTCATTACCAATAACGGCAACGACCTCCGTAAGGCCATACTGGCCATTGCCCAGGACGCATGGAAGCAAATCGGAATGGATGTGCATACGGATCTTTTGGAGTGGTCGGTTTTTATCCAGGAACGCGTGAACAAAGCAGATTTTGATGCCCTGATTTTGGGCTGGCAAATGGGTATAGACCCGGATTTATACCAGATATGGCATTCGAGCCAGACAAATCCGTATCAGCTCAATTTTGTCAGTTTCAAAAATAAGGAAGCCGACGATCTCATCATAAAGATCAGGCAGGAATATAATCACAACCGGCAGGTCCGATACTGCCACAGGCTTCATGAAATTATTGCAAAAGAACAGCCGTACACGTTTCTTTATGTGGGTAAATGGACGGCCGTTTTAGACAAACGAATCGTGATAAAGACGATCGATGACGCCGGAAACATACGCTATGAAAAGATAAAACCTACGAAAACCGGAAATTATAGTTTTTATTTTAATAAATGGATAAAACTTCCAGAGGCTCCCGGCTTTATGCTTGAGGGATAGACCATGATATCATTTATCGGACGCAGTGTTATTCAGAAGATCATTACTCTGTTTTTCGTCTCCATCGTATCTTTTTTAATCATTCATATTGCGCCCGGCAAGCCGAGCCAGGTGGATCCCATGAATCCCAAGTTCACTCCTGAAGTCGTGGAACGATTTCAAAAAGAGTTTCATCTGGACAAGCCGCTTCATGTTCAGTATCTCTATTTTTACAGGGATCTTTTTACCGGGGAAACCGTATCCTGGAAGGACAATCAATCGGTCCTTAAAAAAATATGGGAACGATTCTTAAACAGTCTGCCCCTATTTATTGTGGGTACGATTATTACCTGGACCCTTTCTTTTCCCATCGGCATCCGATCGGCCATTTTCAGGGGCCAATTCTATGATCGGAGTGCCACCTTTTTATCGTATCTTCTGATTTCCATTCCCGGTTTCTTTTTTGCTTATGTCCTGATTATTTTCGTGGTGAACCAATTCCATGTTCCGGTCATCGGCATGGAAACTTTCGGAATCGGGGACGGTGCTTCCCTGCCACACATATTCATGGACAGGATCTGGCATCTGCTCCTCCCTTCCCTGCTGGGCGCTACCGGAGGAATTGCTGTCCTTTCCCGGTATGTACGTAGTCAGATGCTCGAAGTGGAAGGCCAGGATTATATTCGTACGGCCCGGGCCAAAGGACTTCCACCGGAACAGGTCCACTATAAACATGCTCTGCGAAATGCCCTCCTTCCTTTCGTCACCATGTTCGGACTTATTTTACCGGGTCTGATCGGGGGCTCGGTGATCATCGAATCCATATTTTCCTGGCCGGGGATGGGACGGATGGCCTATGAGGCGATTCTGGCCAGAGACTACCCGGTTATTCTGACGGTTAATTTTGTTTCGGCCGTACTGGTACTGGCCGGCACTTTTATTTCAGATCTTCTTTACCTGATCGTGGATCCAAGGATACGTCTGTAATGAACATAGAAGAAAACGGGTTTACCGAAGATTTTCAATTGGAAACGCCTCTGGCTCCAAAACAGACCCGGCTGCAGGAATTCTGGCTTCTTTTCAGGCAAAACCGGCTGGCCATCCTGGGCCTCTTTATCTTCATCATTTTTTTCTGCTGCGCAGTTGCGGGTTTGTTTATGACTTCCGGACCGGACCCTTTATTCGATCCTGCTATGATCCGCCTTCAAGAAAAGCTGCGTCCGCCACTGGCAAAACCCAATCTTGATTCGTTGCGTCATGAAGAGATTCCTTACCTGGGGTTTTATCTGATGGGAACCGACGACCTGGGACGGGATGTTTTCGCAAGAATGCTTCAGGGCGCCTGGGTTTCTCTAACCGTTGGTTTTGTGGCCGTGGGTATATCCGTACTCATCGGGATATTTATGGGAGGAATAGCGGGATATTTTGGGCAACACCACGTCAGGGTCCATCATATTCTAATGATGCTTGTTTTGATTTCCGGCGCAGTCTTGGTAACGGCTAATTTTATCCGTTCCGGCGCGGTGCTTTTATGTCTCATTCCGGCATACCTTTTTTATTCTTTACGGATCCAAAACAGATCCGGGGAAAAAACGTCGTCTTTGTGGGCAAAATTCTTATATATAAACGCTGTCTCCATTGACACACTGATCATGAGACTTGTGGATATTATGCTCTGTTTTCCGAGTTTTTTTCTGATTCTGACGGTGGTGGCGCTTCTCCCTGCAAGTATATATAATATTATGATCGTCATCGGATTGACCAGTTGGATGGGAACCACGCGTTTTGTCAGGGCTGAATTTCTTTCTTTAAGAGAGCAGGATTTTGTGGCGGCCGTAAAGACGCTGGGCGCCGGCAATTTCAGGATCATTTTTCGCCACATGATGCCCAATGCCATTGCGCCGGTGCTGGTCTCCGCTACCATCGGTATTGCCACGGCCATTTTAACGGAAGCCGGCTTGAGTTTTCTGGGATTCGGCGTGCCGCCTCCCCACGCCACCTGGGGAAATATCCTTTCAGACGGCAAGAATTTTATTTTTGACGCACCCTGGCTGACCTTCATACCGGGCATTGCAATTCTTATTGTGGTCCTCTCCTTTAACCTTTTTGGTGAAGGTCTCCGGGATGTATTGAACCCAAAACTCAGGGAAAGACATTGATAAAAAGTACTAATTCACGAAGGAGTTGAGTTAGTGGAAATTCCAAATAACAAATTACAAATTACAAATAATTTCCAATGACCGAAATTCGAAAATCCAAACAATATTTCGCCCTGGAAGGTTTGGGTCATTTGTATTTGGAATTTGAGATTTGTTTGAATTTTGATGCTTGGAATTTGGGATTTTATAGATTCCATGAACGGTGACATAAAAAACAATTATGAACGACAATAAAACCTTGATCTCTGTAGAGGACTTAAAAGTGTATTTTCGATCCGGCCATGACTGCGCCCGTGCCGTAGATGGTATCAGTTTCGAAATTGGGCAAGAAGAGACCGTCTGTCTTGTGGGGGAATCCGGATGTGGAAAGACGGTTTCCGCACTCAGCATACTCGGTCTCATCTCGACACCTCCCGGAGAAATAGCAGGGGGTCGAATTCTGTTCCAGGGCAAAAACCTGCTGGAATTCGACGAAAAAGATATGCAGAAGATTCGCGGAAATCGTATTGCCATGGTATTCCAGGAACCGCTGACATCGCTGAATCCTGTTTTTACCATAGAAGATCAGATCGGCGAGGCCGTCAGAATTCATAAAAACGTAGGGGCCAGGGAACTACGTGACCGTTGTATTCAGCTATTAAAAGATGTGGGTATCCCCTCACCGGTTCAGCGACTTAAAGATTATCCCCACCAACTCAGCGGCGGGCAAAGACAACGGGTCATGATTGCCATGGCTTTAGCATGTGATCCGGATCTGATTATCGCCGACGAACCCACCACCGCTCTTGATGTGACTGTACAGACTCAAATCTTACAGCTGCTTAAATCCATTCAAAACACCCGATCCATGTCCGTACTATACATCACCCATGATCTCGGCGTCGTGGCGAATATTGCCGATCGGGTTTATGTCATGTATTCCGGCATCGTCACGGAACAGGGGAATACGGCTCAGATCTTCCATCATGCCCGGCATCCCTATACGCAGGGGCTCCTCGCATCACTTCCCAGCCAATCAAAACGGGGAAAAAGGCTTTTCAGCATCCCTGGCACGGTGCCGAACCCGGCCCACAAGCCTACGGGTTGTCCTTTTCATCCCAGATGCCCTCATGCCATCCCAATCTGTGGCAAAGAATATCCAAAAATGTGTGATTACGGCCAGTCACACCTGGCCCGCTGCCCGGTATTGTTTAAAAATAAAAAACCTGGCCCAAAGGATCAGGTTTTTCAGGATAAAAAAATGGAATTCAATAGTAAAAACGAACAGATAGTCCTGCGCGTACAAAACCTGAAAAAATATTTTCCCATACGTAGAGGTTTTTTTCAGAAAGTCGCCGGATGGGTTAAAGCCGTTGATGACGTGAGTTTTGAAATCGAACAGGGAAAAACCCTGGGTCTGGTGGGAGAAAGCGGCTGCGGAAAAACAACCGTGGCCAGACTCATTTTGAAACTTTTAGAGCCGGATCACGGTAAAATCATCTTTCGAGGGACTGATATCGGTAAATTAACGGAAAAAGATATGAAACCCATTCGAAAAGAGATTCAAATCGTTTTTCAGGACCCGTTCGGATCATTGAATCCCCGGATGACTACCGGCTTGTCCATTGAGGAAGGGCTGCGGATTCTGGGTATTAAAAGGGGCGAAAGGCGAAAAGAGCGCCTTGAAACACTTCTCCAAATGGTGGGCATGTCTCCGGACAGCGCGGATCGATATCCCCATGAATTCAGCGGAGGACAGCGCCAGCGCATTTGCATCGCACGTGCCCTGAGCGTAGATCCTTCACTGGTTGTATGTGATGAACCGATCTCGGCTCTGGATGTGTCCATTCAGGCCCAGATCATAAATCTTCTAAAAGATCTTCAGGATCGCCTGGGATTAAGTTATCTTTTCATCTCTCACGATCTCAATGTGGTGAGTTATCTGTGCAGCACGATTTCTGTCATGTACAAGGGGCAGATCATGGAGTCCGCACCCGCGGAGGAACTTTTTGAAAATCCCTGTCACCCCTATACCCTGTCACTCCTTTCGTCAATTCCCGATCCCGAACCGGGGTTAAGTCGAAAAATAGAGCTCCTTGAACCGGATCTTTCTGATTCTCTGAAGACATACAAGGGATGCCATTTTCAAGGAAGATGTCCCGTGGAGGAGCCCCGTTGTCTGGAAGAGAAAATCGGCTTTGAAAAAGTCGGAGAAAAACACTTTGTAAGATGCTGGAAGGCTGCGAAGAACCGGCCTGAGAAACGTAATGCACTTTCTTTGGAATTGATGAAAAATATGCTGAATAAGCTTAAAATTATAGAACAAGATCAGGATATCCGGGTAGTTGTCATCCGGGGAAACGGCCCGGCGTTTTGTGCAGGGCATGATCTTAAGGAAATGGTCGGAGAAAATCTGGATGTCCCGCATTTTCACAAGATTTTCTCCTTATGCGCAGAAATGATGCAAACGATTTTCAAACTGCCGCAGCCGGTGATTGCTCAAGTTCATGGGATCGCAACGGCAGCGGGATGCCAGCTGGTTGCCGCCTGCGACCTTGCCATTGCGGAAACCGGGGCTCAGTTTGCCACCCCGGGTGTAAAAATAGGCCTTTTCTGTTCCACCCCTTCGGTTCCACTGGTCCGGGCTGTGGGGCGACGAAGGGCTTTGGAAATGCTCTTGACGGGTTGTTTTATTTCGGCTGAGGAAGCGGAACGGTTCGGACTCATAAACAGAATCGTCGCTCCGGACAAACTTGTGGAACAGGCCAGAAATTGGGCCATGGAAATCGCTCAATACAGCCGGTATACCCTTTCTTTCGGAAAGCAAACTTTTTATAACCAGGTGGACCTGGATACCCCATCGGCCTACAATATCGCAACCCATGCCATTGTCATGAACTGTCTTGCCCAAGATGCACAGGAAGGCATGTCGGCCTTTTTGGAAAAAAGGGAGCCTGAGTGGAAAAATCGCTGAAGCACTTGATATAGTTCCATGGTGGGTTCTGAATTTCAAACGGGGGCCAAAAAATTTTTAAAATCACTATAGATCCAGAATAAACAAAGGGAACAGGGGGCTCCCTGTTCCCTTCCGAAAATGAAGAATATAATAAATGTTAACGTTTTGAAAATTGGAACCGTGCCCGTGCACCCTTCTGGCCGTATTTCTTTCTTTCTTTGATTCTGGCGTCACGGCGAACGAAACCGGCTTTTTTCAATGCCTTCCTGAGTTCAGGGTTAGCCAATATCAGCGCCTTGGTGATGCCATGTCGAATGGCACCGGCTTGCCCTGAAAAACCTCCACCGATAACACGGGCTTTTACATCAAATGATTCAAGAGTATTGGTCAAGACAAGGGGCTGTTTTACAATTGCTTTTACCACCTCAACCGTGAAATAATCATCCATGGGGCGATCATTAACGGTAATTTCCCCGTTCCCCGGCATTATCCAGGTTCTTGCGATGGCGCTCTTTCGTTTTCCCGTAGCGTAATAAACGTTTTCTTTATCCATATATTTCCCCGATACTTAACTTCTAAAGGTTAAGGATTTCCGGTTGCTGGGCCTCATGTGGGTGCTGATCACCCGAATAAACCTTCAATTTTTTGAAAAGCTTTCTTCCCAGTCTGTTCTTTGGCAGCATACCCTTTACGGCAAAACGGATAAGATCTTCAGGCCTTTTTTCCAATACTTGCCGAGCGGTAATCGTCTTAAGACCTCCGATGTAACCGCTGTGCCGATAATATTGTTTCTGCTGCCATTTTCTTCCAGTCATGACAACCTTATCCGCATTCACAACCACCACCCAGTCACCGGTATCCACGTGAGGAGTATAAAGAGGGTTGTGTTTTCCCCGCAGGCGGGCAGCGATGGTACTGGCAAGTCTCCCCAAAACCTTGTCTTGGGCATCAACAACATACCATTTACCCTTGTTGTCGGTATTTTTTGCACTATATGTATATTTTTTCACTATAATTTTCTCCTCTGAATATAGAACCTTGAACATCTAAATAAAAATTGTGTCTGTGTCAAGGGAAAAATTGTCTTGGCAAATTGACACTGATAATTATTTCTTATATAAACTCAATATGAGGTAATATGTAATGGGGATGTTTCGATGGAAAATTTGGAAATCGAAGTAAAATTTTATTTGTCGGATATGGACTCCATACGTGACCGGATTCTTGAGCTCGGTGCGGTGTCCAGGGGACGGGTTTTTGAAACAAATTTACGCTTTGACGATGCCGATAATCGTCTGCTTCAAAAAAAATCCCTCCTTCGGCTCCGCCAGGATACAAAAACAATCCTTACTTTTAAATCAGAACCTCCTTTCAAAGACGATCAATTTAAAATATTGAGAGAGTTGGAAGTTGAAGTCAGCGATTTTGCCACCATGAAAAATATTCTGGAATCTTTGGGGTTTCGAGAAGAACAGGTGTACGAAAAATGGCGTGAAACGTTAATGTTAAACCGTGTCAACCTCTGCCTGGATACGATGCCTTATGGCGATTTTCTCGAAATCGAGGGGCAAAAG
>JAFDHQ010000117.1 GCA_019308685.1 Deltaproteobacteria bacterium | reverse complement strand
GATCTAAAGTGCCTAAAGTTATGGTGTCGCTTCGCTCCGCTGATTTTATATAATTGACAGAATTCCTTAACTTTAGCTCACTTTAAACTTTAGTTCACTTCAAACTCTTGCAGCGATTCTTCAGGCACTAACTATCATAAAACATTCTCAAGACTTAAGTCATACGCCTGCGGAAATCTACTTGGCCTCCCGGATGAGCGCAATGATGCCTGTTTTTGCAATCTCCTTGATACCGAGAGGTTTTAAAAGGTTTAATATGGCTTTCATTTTTCCTTCATCACCGGTCACTTCTATGGTGTAGTGATCGAGGCTCACATCCACCACTTTGCACCTGAAGATATCGACAATCCGCAAAATTTCGGCACGGTGCTCGGCTTTGGCCATAACCTTGATAAGGGCCATCTCCCGGTGTACAAATTCCTTACCGGTGAGATCGTGGACTTTAATCACATTAATGAGCTTGTTAAGTTGTTTTTCAACTTGTTCAATGATCGGCGGTTCTCCGGTTGTAACCAGGGTGATCCTCGATACCATCGGTTCGGTTGTTTCGGCAACACAGAGGCTTTCAATGTTAAATCCCCGGCCGCTGAACAGTCCTGCAATTCTGGAGAGTACACCGGGCTCGTTGTCTACTAGGATCGAAAGTACATGTTTTTCTTCTGTCATGGGTAACATCCTTTTTTCTCTCGCCACTAAGGCGCCGAGGCACGAAGAAAGAAAAATAAATATATCCTTTGTGCCTGCCCGCCATCGGCTTCGCCTCTGGCGAGGCGGGCGGGTCTTAGTGCCTTTGCGGCAAAAATATTTGGTTCCAACCCGTCCGCCTTGCTCCGCTTGGCAGGTGGGCGGGTGTGTCCGTGTGGGTTATACCAGAAGCATTTCCGTAACAGGAGCCCCTGCCGGAACCATGGGATAAACACATTCTTCTTTTTCTACCACAAAATCCATAATTACGGTTTGTTTGGAAAAAAGACCTTTTTTGAGTACAGGTTCTACTTCTTCAGGTTTTGTTGCTCTAAAACCCACAGCGCCGTATGCTTCGGCAAGCTTTACGAAATCGGGTGCACACTCAAGGCAGGTGGAGACATAGCGTTTATCGAAAAAAAGCTGCTGCCATTGCCGAACCATACCCAGATAGCCGTTATTTAAGATAACAATTTTTACCGGAAGACCGCACTGTATGGCCGTGGTCATTTCCTGGATGTTCATCTGAATACTGCCGTCCCCGGCAACATCGACCACGAGCTTATCCGGACAGGCAAGCTGAGCTCCGATAGCGGCCGGTAGTCCGAATCCCATACAGCCGAGGCCTCCGGAGGTAATAAAGTGGTTGGGTTTTTCAAAGTGATAATACTGGGCGGCCCACATCTGATTTTGACCGACTTCGGTGGTGATAATGGCTTTGCCTTTGGTGAGCTGATAGAGCATGTCTACCACATACTGGGGCTTGATAACGTCTTTCTGATTATAGGTTTGGGGTGATGTACTTTTCCAGTGATGAATCTGATCGAACCATTTTTTTCGCTTTTTCTTGAGATCGCCCAGGTCTTCTTTGTCCAGCAAACTGTTGAGTTTGGAAAGAGTAATTTTACAATCCCCCACGACCGGAACCGTAACCGGAATATTTTTTCGTATGGATGTGGGATCGATATCGATGTGCACAATCTTGGCATTAGGTGCAAACACGTCTGTTTTGCCGGTAACACGGTCGTCAAAACGGACGCCGATGCCGATCATCAGATCGCATTCTCCGGTTGACATATTGGATCGATAGGTGCCATGCATGCCGATCATGCCGAGCCACAACGGATCCGTGCCCGGAAATCCACCCAGGCCCATCAGAGAACACGTCACGGGAATTTGGGTTTTACGGGCAAGTTCCGTAAGTTCTTTGGCGGCTTTTGAAAGGATAACCCCACCGCCGGCAAAAATCATCGGTTTTTTGGCCGATTTAATCATCTCTACAACCCGTTGCAGCTGTTTTACATTGGGGCTGTAAGTAGGTTTATAAGACTTGAGATTGACTTTTTTAGGTGCCTTGTAATCGATGGTATTGACGCTTACATTTTTAGGAATGTCCACCAACACAGGTCCCGGGCGACCGGAACTGGCGATCAAAAAAGCTTCTTTGATAATCCTGGCAAGATCTTCGGTACGTTTAACAAGGTAGTTGTGTTTGGTGCACGGTCGGGTAATGCCCACGGTATCCACTTCTTGAAAGGCATCATTTCCGATCAGATGTGTCGGGACCTGCCCGGTAAATATGACGACCGGAATGGAATCCATATAGGAGGATGCAATACCGCTGACCGTGTTGGTTGCGCCGGGTCCGGATGTTACCAGGCAGACCCCCACCCGTCCGCCGGCACGGGCATAGCCATCGGCAGCATGAACCGCACACGCTTCCTGACGAACCAGGATATGCCGGATATCCGTTTTTTCCAATTCATCATAAATATCGATGACGGCACCGCCCGGATATCCAAAGATCGTGTCAACACCTTCCTCTTTCAGGACCTTCATCATAATTTGTGCGCCTGTTAGTTTCATGATGTTTCCTTCCTTCCTTTTTTAGTTAACACCTTAGATTTTATTTTGCCTATTTAGTGCCCGAACGAAAACTATGATTTTTCGTTCAGGCACTATTTAACCACCGCCCCCTCACTGGCCGATGAAACCATTCGTGCATACCGGGCCATATACCCATGGGTGATCTTGGGTTGCGGCGGGGACCATTTTGATAACCGGTCGCTGATTTCTTGATCCGAAACCTTTAACATTAATGTTTTTGCAGGAATATCAATGGCAATTGGATCTCCTTCCTGAACAATTGCAATGGGCCCTTTTTGCATGGCTTCCGGTGAAATGTGCCCGATGGCCGCGCCTTTGGTGCCTCCTGAAAACCGGCCGTCGGTAAGCAACGCCACATGAGCGTCCAACTTCATGCCTACAATGGCCGAGGTCGGTGTCAGCATTTCCCGCATTCCGGGACCTCCCATGGGCCCTTCATAACGAACCACGATAACATCCCCTTTGTTGATATTGCCGTCCATGATGGCCCGGGTTGCTTCTTCTTCTGAATCAAACACCCTGGCCGGTCCTTCATGGCATAACATTTCATCAAGAACAGCAGACTGTTTGACCACGCACCCTTCAGGAGCAAGATTGCCGAACAGTATGGCAAGCCCCCCTTCACGGTGGTATGGGTTGTCTATTGACCGGATCACCGTATCATCCCGTATGCCTCTATTTTTTATATTATCTTCCACCGTCTTACCGGTTACCGTCAGGCAGGTGTTATTGATCAGGCCGGCTCTGAAAAGTTCATTCATCACCGCAGGAATACCGCCCGCCCGGTTCAGGTCTTGAAGATGATGCGTTCCGCCCGGACTGAGTGAGCAAAGATGCGGGGTTGCTTTGCTGATTTCGTTGATCTGATTAAGATCCATGGCTACATTTGCTTCCCGTGCGATTGCCGCAAGATGAAGCACCGTGTTGGTGGAACATCCCAGGGCCATGTCCACGGCCAGTGCATTTTTAAACGCCTTATCCGTCATGATCCGTGACGGCGTGATATTTTTTTCCAAAAGAGTCATGATTTGCTTGCCGGCCTCCTTGGCCAGGCGGATACGGGCCGACATCACCGCCGGGATCGTGCCGTTGCCGGGCAGGCCCATGCCGATGGCCTCGGTCAAGCAGTTCATGGAGTTGGCGGTGAACATGCCGGCGCATGATCCGCAGGTGGGACAGGCCGCATCTTCGATACGATTCAACTCTTCTTCGGTCATATCTCCTGAAAGCACCGCACCCACAGACTCAAAAACCGTAACCAGATCGATTTTATCGGAGGATGTCATTTCAGGATGTTCTCCGGCCAGCATGGGACCGCCGCTGATGACGATTGCAGGCAGGTTGAGCCGCACCGCCGCCATGAGCATTCCGGGTACGATCTTGTCACAATTGGTCACCATGACCATGGCGTCAAATGCATGGGCGGTGGCCATAACCTCGATGGAGTCGGCGATCAACTCCCGGCTTGCAAGGGAATATTTCATCCCTTCGTGATTCATGGCAATGCCGTCGCAAACCCCGATTACGCCGAATTCGATAGGGGTTCCGCCTGCCATATAAACGCCTGCTTTAACGGCTTCTGTAATCTTGTCCAGATTGATATGACCGGGAATAACGGCGTTGGCCGAATTGGCGATACCGATCAGCGGTTTTTTGATTTCGTCATCTGTATATCCGATTGCCTTAAACAGAGAGCGGTGGGGCGCCCGTTCAATACCTTTTTTAGCCAGATCACTTTTCATTAAACACACCTCCTCAAAAAAAAATCCGTTACCTGCCTTTTGGGCTGATAACGGATTTTGTTTTTTTGTTTTATTGTAAAATCAGGCCATTATCAACCCTTTGCCTCGCAGTAGATTAGTACATCTACGACGAGGAGAATAATAAGGCTAATAAGATTGTTAATGGCGATAACGTTTTTCATGATACCCTTCGTTTAAATTAAATTACTTTTTTAATGGCTTTTAACTACAATGTCAAGCTTTTTCTTTTTCAGATCACAATATGCTGGAAACCGTCCACTGCGGGCGTGCCTCAGGAATCCGGTTCATACTGACACGGGCGATCGGCAACGCCGAGTGCGCTTTGGATTTTTTCCTCGAACCGAGGAAAAACACTAGGTCGATCAGCCGGAAGGCCTGCAGGCCGGTTCCTTGAAACCACCGGAACCGGTAGGAATCCCATGGGGTCGCACGGCGGCGGCGGACATCAGTTTGTCCACGTCCTTGCAGGCGCACTTCGGGCAAATGGGCGGGGGATCCGCTGGTGACAAAACCAGTTGTTCAAAACAATGACAACAGCTTTTACACTGATATTCAAAGATCGGCATCGTTTCTTCCTCCTTCAGAAAAATGTTTTTATAGACGGATTCGGGCCATTAGTCAAGATCAATCCGCGACCCATGCCCGCCGGCAATTTTAATTGTGGATTAATTATAATTTTGCCATTGATTATAATAAGAAAAAAGCATTTGAATTAAGGAAGTTACATGCAGAAGGGTAAAAAAGATGAGGTGACCTCGTGCCGGTATGACAGGGAACTGCGGTTGCCCTACGGGCTCCCTCCGTTCCCTGTCATACCGGCCCTCTTGCAATTTTAAAGGTAAAAAGAAACAGATTTTGGTTAAAGGATCAGATTTTTCTAAAACTAAGGGGGGGCAAAATTCGGTTGTCGTAAGGGGTCGATTTTCGGTTGACATTTCGATACACTGGATTGCGTTCCCATGAACAGCCTCCATTTTTAAAATTGCCAATTAGTTCCTTCTTCTTCGTATCTACACTTAATGTGTTATTTTATTTTTGAGTCAACCCTTAGGTACTTCGCTAAGCGGAATGTCAAGTGCCTCAGCTACCCCCTTGCCGTAAGCCGGATCGGCCTTCAGACAGTTGCCAATGTGGCGAATCTTAATCTCTCTCGGAGCGTCTCCCATAGCCCGAGCTGTGTTAGCAAACAGTAGCTTCTGCTGCACGGGGCTCATCTTATGGAACAGGGCGCGGGGCTGGGAATAATAATCGTCATCCTCTCGATGGTTCCAGTGATCAGCCGCCCCTTCCAAGCTGAGGGGCGGTTCAGCAAAGTCCGGCTGCTCTTGCCACTCGCCGTAACTATTAGGCTCGTAAGCAAGGGTGCTGCCATAGTTGCCGTCAACCCGCATGGCTCCATCACGGTGATAGCTGTGAAATGGGCATCGAGAGGCATTGACCGGGATCAAATGATGGTTCACACCGAGCCGATAGCGTTGGGCATCGCCGTAGGAGAATAGTCTCCCCTGCAACATTTTGTCAGGAGAGAACCCGATGCCGGGAACGATATTGGCTGGATTGAAAGCCGATTGCTCAACCTCGGCGAAGTAGTTCTCCGGGTTACGATTCAGTTCGTAGATACCCACCTCGACCAAAGGGTAATCGCCATGAGGCCAAACCTTTGTTAGATCGAAGGGGTTGAAAGGGCATTTAGAGGCATCCTTTTCCGGCATTACCTGAATGGACAAGGTCCAGCGGGGAAAGTCCCCTTTTTCGATGCTTTCGTATAGGTCGCGCTGATTACTTTCCCGGCATTTAGCGATGACCGCCTCGGCCTCTTCATCGCTCAGACAGCGTATCCCCTGCTGGGTCTTGAAATGAAACTTGACCCAGTGACGTTCGTTTTTGGCGTTGATCATGCTGTAAGTGTGGCTGCCGTAACCGTTCATATGGCGAAAGGAATAAGGAATGCCGCGGTCACTCATCGTAATAGTAACTTGGTGCAATGCCTCCGGTAGCAGAGTCCAAAAGTCCCAGTTATTTCGGGCGCTACGCAAATTCGTTCGGGGATCGCGTTTGACGGCCTTGTTAAGGTCGGGAAATTTTAGTGGATCACGCAGGAAGAATACGGGGGTGTTGTTACCCACCAGATCCCAGTTGCCTTCCTCGGTATAAAATTTGATCGCAAATCCACGGATGTCGCGCTCGGCGTCGGCGGCACCACGCTCACCGGCTACCGTGGAAAACCGGGTGAAGAGTTCGGTCTTTTTCCCTACTTTGGAAAATATTTTAGCCTTGGTATACTGAGTGATGTCGTGGGTGACGGTAAAGGTGCCGTAGGCACCGGAACCCTTTGCGTGCATTCGTCGCTCAGGGATCACTTCCCGATCAAAATGGGCCAGTTTCTCCAGGAACCAAACATCCTGCAGTAACATCGGTCCGTGCGGTCCGGCAGTCATTATGTTCTGGTTATCAGCGACTGGAGCGCCGGCGTTGTTGGTCAGTTTTTTCTTCTGTGTCATTTATTTCTTCCTTTTTTTTTGGGTTTATTGAAAATTTTCCTCTTTTAAATGGTTTCGATTAACGTGTGTTACGGTTAAATTTTATCTTAAATTCGAACAGCGCTTTGGAACAAAATCAGCAACGACAGGATACGGAAGGTCCAAAAAAAGGATCAGAGCTTTCGAAGAGATTGGATCAAGGATTTCGATTGCAATACAATGGGCAGATGGCTGATATAAATTTTGAAAGCAGACCTTATGCTTTACCGCTCCTATAACAAACCAGTCAAACCAAATCAATCATTTTTGACTTTGTATCAACACCAAAAAAAAATAACTTCATATCCTATATGATAACAATTTGTAATTACTATGCAAAAAATATTGTCTTATCGATTGTTCGTGCAATCCCGGCAGATACCAAAAAAATCCAACCTGTGTGTCAGAATTTTAAAGCCGGTTTCATTAGCAACTTCTTCTGTCATGTCTTTTAAAGTAGACAGGTCCGGATCGATTATCTTTTTACACTGGACACAAATGACATGCGGATGTGGATCCGGTTTGTTCCCATCATATCGGTTGCTGCCATCCGGGAATCCAATTTCCAAGACTTCTCCCAATGATTTCATAAGCATGACATTTCGATACACTGTTGCCAAACTCATCGTGGGAAAATCATCCTGCAGATATTCATAGATTTTTTCAACACTGGGGTGCCCTTCACTGCGGGATAAAATTTTCACAATAGCCAAGCGTTGAGGCGTGAGCTTATAATTGTTTTCCCGGAGATTTTTTACAATGGTATCAAATCTCATTTTTGGATCAGCCATAGTAATCCTAATATTAATCTAATGAATACAGAAATCTAAAAAATAATAACTATCATATAATATATATTTTCAAATAAATCAAGCTATTTTTTTTATGATGCTAAAAAATAAAACGTATACAACATAAGGAAACTGAAAACCGTCTGGAGGTCAGGGTTAAACTTAAGGAACTGCCAGTTTTTAAATGCAGAAAAGAATTGGGAAAAAGCAGAGGAGGGAAGAGATAGGCTGATTTCTAAACGCGAGGGTAAGCTCACTGAAATCAAAAAATTATCAGGGACTCTACCAATTTTTTCTTCTTTTAAAAAGTACACGATTACAAAGGTTATTGGCGTCAGATAGAGACATATATTGGGGAACATTCAGAAAAAAGCTGATTTAGCCATATTATTTGCCAAGGATGCGCGAAAAAAAATATACCCGGTTTTGGATAGTTACGATTGAAGATATCTGCAATTTATAGCATCTCGCTGTTTTTGTGAGATATCAATCCGATATCTCGTTTGATGAACGACAATTAT
>JAFDHQ010000116.1 GCA_019308685.1 Deltaproteobacteria bacterium | reverse complement strand
CGTAAGCGTTGAGCCCCACCGGCGCAAGGAAAACCACGGTATGTTCTTCGCCGTAAAGAGGTTTTAGGAAGTCAGGTGGTATTGATGGATAATATAATCGGAGAGATTAAAAGAAATCTGAACTCAAATAAGAAATTAGATTTACCAACTTCACGGGAGATTAAAATAAATTTCGGATGCGGGAAGGTCAGGCAGCCAGGATATATAAATGTAGACGTACGCAATACCGAAGCTGTTGATATTGTAGCCACCCTTCCGGAACTTTCGAGCTGTCTTGAAGGACAATGCAGTGAGGTGTATCTGTCGCATGTCCTTGAGCATTTCGGCGCTCCCGGCAAAAAACTCAGACAGGGAGATAGTGATGTTCTTGGAGTACTACTTCTTGTCAGAAAAATGTTGATTCAGGGAGGTATTGCAAGAATAGCTGTGCCGGATTTTAATGCGATCTGTAAAATTTATATGGACGGAGTTTTGCCTTTGTACCCAAAACTTTTGGGAAGACTTTGCGGAGAGCAGGAATATCCGGAAAATCTTCACAAATGCGTGTTTGACAGAGAATTTCTTGAATTCTGCCTGTCACACTGCGGGTTTGAAAAGATACAAAATTGGGATCCCAGAGAGGAAGGGTTTGAAAAGGACTCCAGCTTTGACCAGCTTGGAGGTGTTGGAACCAGTCTAAACGTAACGGCTGTCGCAGGGAGCCGTAAAAAGGAGAAATCTATCTGGGGAAAACTGTTTTAAGGTAAAACATAATACCTTGCATATAAAAGCCTCCGACTCGTGCAAAATTTAAGAAAGGGGTTTCTCGATAATTTTCATGAAATTTTCGAATTAGTGCCCATCCATAAATCAATATCGGGTACAAATTAAGTTTCCAATACAGAAATGAGCAATTCTTTGCAAGGTCAAGGAAATCAAGGAATTACGCGGAGGCGTACACGTTGTACGCCTCACAAGTAATTCTGCAGATTGACCCCAGAGAAATAGGCTCCGCATTTCACGGGGCAGGCGCAGAGATTGCGGAAAAGAGCCATTTCTGGATGGAAACGAGTTAGGATAAAACAGTCGGATAGCCGGCTTGCAAATAACCATTTTTGCATTGAATCGGCACCTCGGGTCTTTTGTAATATTCTCTATTTTTACTTTCTTTCTTAGTTGGATTTTCGGGATGCCACTGGTGGAACGCCAGGCATAAATTCCAACATGACTTAAAAGGAAATCTCGCCTTCCAAATTCGGTTTGCTAAATCCGAATCTTCTTGTCCCCATCCTTCATAATTCATATCATAACCGTTTACTTTTAAGAAGGCTTGCCGATCAATAGAAAAGTTTAACCCCATGATACTGGGTCTACGGCTGTGAAGTGGATTCAGTTGATAAAATAGACTTTTGACATGTTTCCATAATAACACTTTTTTTCTCTTCCAAGTTACTTGTGATAAATAGTCCTTGTTTTTTATTTTCTTAAAATCTAGATTTTGAGTATATTCTTTTGATAATCTTATATACCCTCCGACTAAAATGCCATTTGGAACAAATCTTTTATAATGCTCTTTCACGAAATCAGGATGGGGGATTGTATCCTGGTCGGTAAAAATTACCTGTCTGGTTTTGGAAAGTTTCATTGTTTTATTGATCATCCTGGCTTTTCTAAAGCCTCGATCTCTTTGCCAGCAATGTATTATTTCAATCATATATTTCTTTTTAAATGCTTTGATTACTTCTCTAGTATCTGAGTCGCTACCATCGTCAGCAATTAATATCCTGAAATATGGATAGGTTTGTTGTGTAAATCCTAATAATGTTTTTCGTAAAGCATCCTCCCAGTTATAGGCGGAAATAATTACATCAATTTTATACATTTTTTTACATTACCCAATCTAAATATTGCCCTTATTCAGGGTAAACGCATTTGACTTCGGTGCAGCGTAGCAACGACGTGTTTCTCTTGGAAACCGACTGACTGTTTGAAGGGCTTTAGCACGCGTTAGCCAGAGCCGAATGAAATTATGACTTCAAAAAAAATCAATGGGACAATTTAGCAACGAATTGTTCTTAATAACTCTGGCGCGGCCCGGGCTTACGGGTGCTTAAGCACAAGTTTCAGTCGGTTGGAAAGAGATATACGCCGTCGTGGAGCGTTCTCCCTGTATTGGGATTCAAATGCGTTTGCCCTACCCTTATTTTAGTTTATCAAGATCCAGTCCAAATACTTTTGTATTCTTAGTTCTTGTTATCTCCCATACTTTTTTGTAAATACTTCTTCTTTTCTGCCGAGTTAGTTTTTCTTCTAATGAATAACAATGGAAAAATCTTACCCGATCTTTATAGGTAACGGCATTGCTTAACGAAGCATTTAGCTGGGCTAAATTAACAATTCGCCTTTTTTCAGAAAGATTTCTAATTCTCACACCATCAAGATCTATCATCACAAAAGTGTCTCTTGTGTATAGCACATTGTCAGAGTTAAAATCTCTTTGCCATACATTTCGATCATGAATTTTCTTAAGCCAAAACGCTAAACTTCTGACTACCATGCGTTTTTTCTTTTTATCTTTTATTGAAGATAGATAATCGTTTAAACCTATACCGCTCTTCAGATACTCCGAGAGAAAAAATCTTTTTTTCCCTATCCTATAGTAACCCAAAGATTTTGGAACCGGAATGTTTCGAACTTCAAGAGCTCTTGAGTTTTTCCAGCAATCAAAGCACCTGTCACGATGCAATATCCTTTTTTTATGAATTTTCAGGCACACATTTTTGTAAGCAATCACTCTATCTTCTTTTAATTTTTTTCCGACTCGTAATGCGTTCTCAATCTCCTTTCTTCCCCATTGAAACTCTTTTCTTTTGTATCCGTTAATTCCCTTGAAATTTACAATGGCAAATTCGCTGCTGTTTTTACAACATCTTTTAGCTCGCGATCGATAGTATCGTTTTCGGTGCTTTTGGCCGGCACGCTCGACCTCACCTATATTTACCTCGTTTTTGAACAATTTATTATAAGCGCTTAATAATTCCGTGAACCATTGTTGATCTTGTCGGTGAGGAACAAAGCCAAAAAATAATTTGCCTAAATTACTTACTCTTAACCATTTGGGTAATCTTCCTAATGTATAGACTTCCTGAACATCAATGAGACATGATTGACCATTTGGTTTTATTATTACATTTGCAGGATGGAAATCCGCATGATAAATTCCTCTGAGATGTAGCTCAGCAAAAAACTTGCCTAAATTTCCAGGATTGGGAACACGTTGTTCATTCAGAGAAATACCGTCGACTTTTTTTGTCACTATAAAAAAACTTTTTGGCCTTTGTCCCCGTCTTTCTCCTTTTATGACCGGCTCTGCTGTCTCAATACCCAACATCATGAGCTTATGTAGGTTTCGCCACTCTGCCCATCGTCTCCAAGGGAGGATATGGTGGCGCAAGCGGTCTTTTGTTCGAACCAGATGACTGAGTTTTAGGAAATAGTCACCTTTTGATGTCTGAAGATAAAAGACTTGTCGTTTTTCAGTATTTTTTATTATCTTACAGCCAAAGCTGTTTCTAAAAATCTTGTCAAGGGTAATATTTGAAAAAACTGGGCTATTTTTTGTTTGAAAACCTGAAAGTTCTTCATGCAACTTGTTGATTAATTCCATCTCAGTTTTTTTCGAAATTTACTTTTGCTCTTGTGCTTGATTCATCTATCTTTTATAAGAACGATTCAAATCGCTTCAATCAGGACCTATGGGTATCGCAAAACGATCGGGGGTGACATATTCATCTATAGAGCGCACCTGAAGCAAGGGTTTCCCTCCCCAAAAAGCAGCCCAGGAACAGAAAGTACTTACCGTCCCCAGTATATAATCACACTGGCTAAGTAGATAATTATCTTCAACGCTTGTTTCCTTCACAAAATCTGTACGCTTGTTTCCATAGTCACTTGCTTCATCGTTACCCGGACCGAAAATGATGTCTAACCCTATAAAATCTTCGGCTTTTTGTTTTGCATCTGAGCAAATGGCAAAACCGACTTTAACATCCGGTAAAGCTTTTGCAAAACCGACCATCCAGCTTCGATACTGCCGAGGTGAGAAAAAGAGATCTCCTCCTTCATGTTTTCGGTAATCACCATGACGGATATGGACACCGAGCACCAAATCAACCCGGGACCGTAACTGGGACAATCCCTTATCCGCTCGCTGTTTCAAATATGGAAGCGGCGTAAAAATTGAACGTATTGTATCTGCATATTTAGCACATAGATCATACTCTCGAATTTTCCAAGTCTGAACCATTGCCAATCGTCCGCCTCTGGCTTCTATCCGGTTTAAAAATTCCATCAATCCTGTACCTTCTGGATTACGAGTCGCTTTCCTGGATTGAATGGGGCACCACGGTAGCAGCCTTGAAATCTTTGACATTTGATACAGTACTCGGACACAAAAATAGATAAAACTGCGTATCCATCTCGGTGTCGGAGTCCTGTCAACAGATAAATCTTTCTGTAAAAGCAAACGTCCTCTCGTGCATGAAAAGAAATCAGCATAATCTCCAAGGGTTGGATTTAGAAAAGTGCAACCTTTTTCAAGACAACACGCCAACAGATGCGCATGCATGGTGAGTCGATTACCCATCTGTGCGTTGCGTTTCGAAAGAATAACATATTTTAACATATAATCGATCTCATTCCATCATTGGCACGATATGCTTATCAATAATCTCCTAAAATCCGGCGATAAACATCAATATTTCCGTCAACCATTGTGTCAATGGTGAACTGTTGTTTCACCATTGACTGGCCTGTTTTTGCCACTCGCTTTGCCAGTTCATCATCGGTCAGCATCCGAATAATTCCTTCCGACAACACCTTAGGATCGGCCGGAGAAACCAGAAGCCCATTCTCCCCATTTTTAATGATTTCCGGAATTCCACCCGATTGAGTCGCCACAACCGGTTTCCCAAGGGCGAGGGCGTCAAGGACTGCGGTTCCCAAACCTTCTTGAACGCTGCTCATAACAAAAAGATCGGCAATCTGGTAAAAAGCACCCACATCTCGGCGAAATCCGGTAAAAGCAAGCTCCTTCTTTAGTCCCAGAGATGCAGCTAAATTCTTAAGCTTGTCCATCAACTCACCGCCACCGACAATAAAAAAGCGGGCCGTGGGAATTTTGGCCAGAACGAGCGGAATCGCTCTGACCAGATATTGTTGTCCTTTATGCCCGGCCAGATGAGCAACATTTATCACAATCTGTTCACTGCTTTTGATATTAAACTCAGCGATAAGGTCATCCGTGCCGGCATTAGCAAATCTGTTTGGGTTTATTCCACTTGGGACTACAAAAATACGGCCGGCCGGAATGCCGTCATTCACCAGAACATCTTTTATTTTATGGGAAATGGCAATATAAAAATCGGACATACATCGGTACTTTATACCGCTTAACTTCAAAAAACTGTGGCGGAAAATAGAAAAATCGACCCTGCGAGTCACCAGACGATTGACATGGGTACCAATAGAAGAAAAAAACGCTAGTGTATGTGCGTGAGAAGTATGGGAATGGAGGATGTCATATCTGAATCTGTTAATCAGTGTCCGGATCCGAAAGCAGGCCAAAGGGTCAACCTCTCCGTGCATGGAAATAGGAAAGGTTTTAATTCCGGTTTCTTCTGCTTTTTCAGCCATGGGAGAATCTGTTTGGCATAATAAGTGAGATGATATATTTCTTTGTTTAAGGCCCATAAGGAGATTGAAGGTTTGCTGCTCTCCACCTCGCCAAGTTTTTTCGGTGTTGATATGAAGAATTCTCATAACATACTGCTTCCATTTTCAAAATGCGATATAATTTCGTCTATGACCACATCATATGTTCGGTTAGAATGCACGAATTGATAACCCCTGCGGGCAATTTTTTTTCTTTGTTCGTCATGCTTGAGATAGTAATCGATCAAACTAAGACACTCTTCCTTGCTATGGAACCATTCAAGATGAACCCCTTTTTTAAAGATTGTTTCCATCCCATGAATATACCGTGTAAGCAAAAAACCGCCGCATCCCAAGGCAATCCAGGTACGATTTGAAGTATGGCATACTATATCTTCTCTGACGTCACACCCTAAAATAATTTTGGAAGCATAACAAATTTTAGCGAATTCTTTTGGATAAACATTTTTTTTTAAACAGGTTAAACCAAATACCTGCCACTTTGCTCCCCACACTTTAAGATTATAGTGTTGATTGATCGCCTGAAGAAGTTCTATTCGATAATCAATACTGGGTCTACCAATGAAAGCAACCTCGGAAGCCCATTTACGATTTCTTGTTGGAATAATCCGGTGGTCATCCCGATCGCAACCATGCATACAAAATACGGGATTTTTTACTCCCAATGATTTAAGTTCAGCAATCTGGCCTTTATTGGTAATAAACAAACAATCGGTCAGCCTGCCATAACTGACCAGCTTTTTATCCGGCGGCACATTAACATCCGGATAAAAAATAGCCGTTTTGTAAATGGTTCTGATTTTCGACAGCACGGAATACGGGATATCCTTAGAATATATAAGGACCAAATCCGGATTGACTCTATTTACTTTTTTATGAATAACCTTTTTAAAATCTGTCCAGAAAAAGAGCTTCTTATAACGGGGAACATTTATGAAAACAGCTTTCTGAACCCGTCGCTGGAGCGCATTGAACATAAATTTGGTGTCGCCGGTTTTTTTTTTGCTTTTACCAAGAAATATAACTTTAGTAATTGGCATTTACCCGGACCTTATTTTGGTTTAAAAGCTGCTCTCTTCGATAATTTCTTCCAATGACTTTCTATAGTTTTCCGACTTAAGTTTGACTCTTGATTGTATCACCGTCTCTAAATTGGACAATGCTTTAAGCAAGGCTATTACATAAACTATATCTAACCGAAGAAGTCTAAACAGTAGCCGAAAAAGAATCCAGGGAAAATGGGAGAAAATTAGCTTGTGGGTCGACAGATGTAACCACAGATAAAAAAACCTGTTTCGCCTTTGAGTAACTTTTATTCTTGTGGCTGAAAAAAAACGTTTAATGGTCCCGTAATGATCATGAACAACAGTACTCCTCGGCTCAAAAACAGTCTGCCATCCTCGCTTCCAGGCCCTGGTGCCGAGGTCGATGTCTTCATAATAAAAAGGCTTGTATATGGGGTGAAATCCATGGAGTTTGAGAAACATTTCTTTTCTTATAGCAACCGATCCACAAGATGCATAAAGACTTTTTAACACCCCACCTCTGCGTACCAAATGACGGGCATCTTCCAAATCCCAATTGCGTTTTCTAATCTCACCCCGGACGATTTTGCCTATATTCCAGGAAACTCTGAGCGGTTTTCCCCTTTGATCAAGGATAAGGGGTGAAACCGAAAACGTATTATCCTGACTGAACCATCGAATAAGGGGAGCAAGAAAATTACGATCAGGACGCACGTCCGAATTCAACAAGACAATTATTGGACTATTGGATGACTTTATACCCGTATGAATCGCCTCGGCAAAACCTTGGTTAATGTCATGTTTGACAACCTTAATTTCAGGAAAATTCATCGTAATCATTTGGACGCTGTTATCCCGAGAGGCGTCATCAACAACAATAAGCTCGCTTTCTCCGGGATAGGATTCAGTAGCTTGGATAACGCTTACAAGATTATTGGCCAAAATTTGTTCTCCGTTATAATTTGGAATGATGATGCTTACAGGTATGAAATCCATGGTTGATACTTTCCAGATGGTTTCTGGTTACTTTTTATTATGAATAACCTTTCGAAAGTCTGTCCAGAAAAAGAACAAAAACAGAGCCACAGCTGTTAAATCGTTTCCTCTTATGAGAATGATTCCATTTATAACCACCGCCTATAATAAAAGTATTTTTGGAGAGCAAAAAATATCACATGAATCCGGGACTGCCCTTTCAAATGGAAATACCAAGTCATGCTTAACAAAATATATTCTGTAATCAAAGCTAATTATGAATTCGACAGCTTCCTGGATGTCGCAATGATGTTCCTTCCATCGATCACGTTGATATTCGAATATCAGATGGGGACGATGCTTTTCAATAATGAATGCCAACTCCTTTAAAACAATAAAATCATGACCTTCAACATCTATCTTTATAAATTTGCACAGTCGGTTCCCGATCTCGTCTTGCAACATTTCCCCGGTAA
>JAFDHQ010000115.1 GCA_019308685.1 Deltaproteobacteria bacterium | reverse complement strand
CCCTTACTCGCGCAGTATTTTGTAGAAAAATATACTGAAAAAAACCGCAAACGGGTTAAGGCCTTTTCCCCTTTGGCCATGGATATGCTGCTTAAATACAAATGGCCGGGAAACGTCAGAGAGCTGGAAAATACGATTGAACGTGCTGTAATTCTTCTTCCGGGAGATTACATCACCGAAAAAGAGCTGCCGTCAAATATCACCGAACCCTATTCAGAGAGCCGAGACTGGGTTGAGCCGTCAAAACCGGTTGTAGCCAATCGACCATTGGAGGAAGTTGAAAAAGAGGCAATACTGGCGACACTCGAAGCTGCCGGCGGTAATAAAAGTGAAACCGCACGCAGACTGAAGATCAACCGAAAAACCCTGCATAAAAAGCTGAAAGATTATGGTGTTAATTGACAATCTTTCTCGAAAAAAAGCTTTTATATACATAAAAGGAAATCCACACGATTTCTTCAAATGTTCAATAAAAATTTATCTGCAATGATCACGTTTCTGGATCGAAAAAATGCAAAATGAAAATATCATACGGTTAGGCTTTTTCTTTATTATCTTTTTTACAGTGGCGTTTTGGGAGTTTTTAGCGCCCTTTTTTACAGTGGCGTTTTGGGAGTTTTTAGCGCCACGCCGTGTGTTGACGACTTCCAAAACGATGCGCTGGATCAGCAACTTAGGTATCACTTTTATTAACCCACTGGTGCTACATTTACTGTTTCCAATCTTGGCCGTGGGCATGGCACTGAAGGCTCATGAGAGCGGTTGGGGATTGTTGAACATTTTTGAACTCCCCTATTGGGTTGCATTGGTCTTGATTTTGTCATCTATCTCCAGCATGCCATGTTTCATGCCATTCCTCTCCTGTGGCGGCTGCACATGGTGCATCATGCGGACCTGGATTACGACATGACAACCGGCTTGCGCTTTCATCCCATTGAGATTGTTTTGTCCATGATGATTAAACTATCGTCAGTAGCATTGCTCGGTCCGCCGGTAATGGCGGTGTTGGTTTTCGAGATCCTCCTGAATGCCACGGCCATGTTTAATCACGGCAATATACGTCTCCCACTGAAGCTCGACCGTGTGCTGCGATTGATCATTGTTACACCCGATATGCACCGGGTGCACCATTCCGTGATCATCCGCGAGACCAACAGTAATTTTGGTTTTAACCTGCCATGGTGGGATCGCCTGTTCGGTACGTACCAAGACCAGCCGGCCAGGGGCCATACGAACATGACCATTGGTCTGGCACAATTTCGTGATGCCAAAAAGTTAACCTTACCCTGGCTCCTGGCGCTTCCTTTTATCGGTGATCCGGGCCGACAGCCGATCAATCGTCATTAAGGGTCGAATCATCTCCTCCCCAAAACCAGGGTCTTCTGTTGAAGTTGCTTTTTTTTTGATGGAAAACCTAATGGGACCGGAAAGGAGATAGAAATGAAACGATTATTTATTATTACAATTGCAATTAGCTTCCTGTTCATTTCTGTAATCAGCGCGTTTGCGGCTAATGATAAGGACGTATTTCTTGTTCATCTGAAAACCAGCTTAAAAAAAGACGATGCTCAGATATGTGTAGCCTATAATATCATGTGGGCGGCCCTGGAAGAAGGATACAAGGGAAAGGTTCTTGTGGATGCCGATGCGATTAACACCTTTAAAGTGGGCTGGAACGGCAAAGACGACATAGAAGCATACAAGATCCCGGAAAACCTGCGCAAGGCTTTGTCAACCCAGTTTGGGGTTAGCCTGGATAACGTACCAAAGACATACGGCGATTTTCTTTTGATGCTAAAAAATAAAGGGGCTGAATTTTTCGTTAACACAGGCTTTTTAATCGTTTCAAAAATAGGAAAGCCGGATGATTTACTGGGGAAAGTTTCTGCCAAATTTTTCAAACCGATTTCATTGAAGGAAATGGTTAAATTAAGGACAACGGCAGATTATTACATGGCGTATTAATCGACTCACTTGAAAGGAAATGAACATTGAGAGACCTGATATGTTATTGCTTTGACTATTCTATTGAAGATATTAAACTTGATTTCCAAAAAAATAGGCGTTCCACAATACTGGAAAAAATTAAAATGGAGAAAAAGCTCGGAAATTGTCAGTGCAGTATTAAAAACCCCAAGGGAAGATGATGCCTGTCAGATGTCCGCCAGGTGGTGGATATGCATAAAGGAAAATAATCCTGAATTCTCATTAAGAACATCAGACATAAAATGAAATTATTTCGATTTGCACGAACATCCACCCACAGAGTCGATTAATGGCCCGGGATAAGGAATTAAAATGGTAAAAACGGCTCGAAAAGATTATCTATTGGATTCTGGCGCGATAAAGACGAAGACTGTTTGACACCACGGATACGCTGCTGAATGACATGGCCAGGGCCGCTAATATGGGATGGAGCTGTTTTAAAAATTCAGGGGCAAAATCAATGGGAGCAAGAATTCCTGCGGCAACAGGGATAAGCACAATGTTGTAAACAAAAGCGAAAAACAGGTTCTGCTTAATTGTGGACATGGTTGCCCGGCTGATTTGAATCGCCCTTGATACCCCCGTCAGGTCGCCGCTGGAAAGTATGACATCGGCCGTTTCAATGGCCACGTCCGTACCGGTTCCGATTGCCATGCCCACGTCCGCCTGGGCAAGGGCCGGAGCGTCATTAATTCCATCCCCCACCATTCCTGTTTTTTCTCCCTTTTCCTGAATTTCTTTTATTTTGGAAGCTTTTTCTTCGGGACGTACTTCAGCGAAGATCTCATCGATTTTAACTTTTGAAGCAATGGCTTGGGCTGTTTTAAGATTATCTCCGGTTAGCATAACCACTTTGAGATGCTGTGCATGAAGCTTTTCTATGGTGGATTTTGATTCCGGCTTTAAAGTATCCGACACCGCCACAAGACCACAAAGGATATTATCCCGGACAAGGACCATCACTGTTTTGCCCTGTGATTGAAGCTTATCGATCCTGTCTTTCGCCTGTTCAATATTAATCTCGATATCGAGAAACCAAGCAGGTTGGCCCATTTTAACAGATTTATCTTCGATTATGGCTTCAACGCCAAAACCGCGCAAAGCTTTGAATTTTTCAGGTGACCACAGATCAATGTTCCTTTTTTGCGCTTCATTCACTATTGCTTTTCCCAGAGGATGTTCCGATCCTTTTTCCACGGAACCTGCGAGCTGCAAAAGTTGATTTTCGCTTTTAAAATCCCGATCAAAAAGAATAATATCCACTACTGCAGGTTTGCCCATAGTAATGGTCCCGGTCTTATCTAACACGATGGTATCTAATTTGGTACCCGTTTCCAGCGCCTCGCCTTTTTTAAACAGGATTCCTTTTTCGGCACCTTTTCCCGTTCCCGCCATGATAGCAGTGGGTGTAGCCAGTCCCAGGGCACAAATCCCGATTACCACCGGAACAAACACGGCAGCCATCCTGTCTGCAATAGCCTGGATTGGGGCTTTACTTCCCTGGGCTTCCTGAACCAGTTTGATGATCTGGGCAAGGGCTGTCTCTTTACCCACACGGGTCGCTTTGAACTTTACAAGTCCCTCTCCGTTAATTGTTCCACCCACCACAGGATCATTTTCATGTTTATCCACTGGTAAAGGCTCACCGCTTAGCATGGACTCGTCAACCGAAGATTCCCCTTCGATAATAATGCCGTCCACCGGAATCCGCTCGCCGGGTCGAACAACAACGATATCACCCGCCTTTACACGGGTTAAAGGTATATTTGTTTCCCTGCCGTTTTCAATAATTGTTGCAGTTTTGGGCTGAAGCCCGATAAGCTTTCGTATGGCTCCGCCGGTTTTCCCTTTGGTTCGTGCTTCAAGCATTTTGCCAAGCTTGATCAATGTAATGATAACTGCAGAAGTTTCAAAATAGACATGTTCTCCAAAGGAAGGAAAAATAAGAACAGATATGGAATAAAAGTACGCAATTGAAGATCCCATGGCCACAAGAACATCCATGTTTGCACTTTTATTTTTCAGGCTTTTAAATCCTCCCACATAGTAGTCCCATCCGGTATAAAACTGAACCGGGGTGGCAAGAATCATAAAGAACCAGTTTACCCATGATGCATGGCTCCAAAGCCCTAAAAGATTAAAATCCCGCATCATGCTCATTGTAAATAACGGCAGAGCAAACACAACACCGATTATAAATTTTCGGGTCTGGTCTTTTATCTCCGCCCGGCGCGCAGCCTCTTCCGCATCCTCCGCATCCATGGTTTCGTCCGGAAGTATTGCACCATAGCCGGCTTTTTCTATGGCGGCTGCAATGTCATCGATGCCGGAAACTGCGGGGACGTATTTAATCGAAACCCTTTCAGTGGCAAAGTTTACGGATGCATTTACAACACCCGGAACCTTTCTGTTTAAGGCCCTTTCAATGTTGGCCGCACAATTTGCACAGGTCATCCCTGTCACGGGAAGTTCCGTTTTTACTGTGGCCACGGAATATCCGGAGTTTTTAATTTTATCCACAACATCTTTTGCGTGAAGGTGTTTTGGATCAAACACAACAACGGCCTGTTCTGCAGCAAAATTGACATTTATACTATGAACACCGACAAGCTTTTTTAAACCTCTTTCGATGTTCATTGCACAGTTGGCACAAGTCATTCCTCCAACCGGTAATGTTATTGTTTGCTCAGCCATTAGTCTTAACCTTTCAAATAACTAACTGTGACGGATCCGTAAAAAGTTCGTCTGCTGCGTTGCACTTTGCCGGGAAAGGGCTCAACGTACAAAAAGTACGCCTCATCATTTCCCGGCTAGCGCGCCTTGCATACGCAGCTTTTTACTAATCCGGCAATTACATTTTTTTACAGGCAGTGATTTTGTCATTATTATAAAATTAACGAAACATTTGACTTTTTATAAGTTCATCAGGGCTAAGGATAAATAAAACTCTGAATATCTAAATTTGTTAATAGTAGTTTCCGGTGTTATGCAGCCGGATAGCTTATATCTGCCAGTACGGTTTTAATTTGTTCCAAAGTTGCCGGTGCTTCCCATTCAACAACAATGCTTTTTTTCCCGGGATCACCTTCAACCGTTTTAACACCTTCAATTTCACTCAATTCATTATTAATGGACATTACACAATGTCCGCATGAAATGTTCGGTATCGAGAAAGTATGTTTTTCCATGTTTTTTCCTCCTTTTTATTTTGTCATACTTAACAGGCAATCAGCCAATTGATTATAGATGGCATTGTATGGTTTAAAGCTTTGTTTTGTCAAATTAAAGCAATGAAATACAGCCTTCTGCAAGGTTCGGGAAATCGTTAAGCTTGATATTCAGATATTGACATTAGACGGTTTTCATCCGGGTAATATTCAATACTGTGTTTTTACAGCCAACATCTAATGACACTTTTGAGATCTGCCACCGGTGATCCTGTTTAGTCGTTCCAGATAACGGCCCCACCATCCTTTAGGCTTTGAAGATTTTGATCCAAAATATTTTTCGGGATTTTTTTCAAAAGCTTTGCGACACGATTCCGCACAGAAATAGTAGGTGCGCATCTTATAGGTAAACGTAAAGTCTCTCTTGTCCGGCGCCACTTCCATAAAACAGACAGGGTCTAGGAATAAATGCTTCGTGGTCGTTATCTTTCCCATGATAAATCTCCTTTATGTTTTTTTGTCTTCAACTGATAGTAAAGCAATGAACGTGCCACATTGTAGCAGATTTGTCTAACCATTTAATTTAACAAATATTATTTATATCGTGAACGTTTGAGCACCTGTATTCATTACGATAAGGCAAAAAGAAGTGGATAAAAAGTATGCGGTTTTTATACGGAAAACGATTCATCTGGATAATATTTAAACAGCGGATAACAGTGAATTGACTTTTGGTTAGCAAATGGACAGGCTTACCGGTCTCCTATGATGCAACAACAATCATCAAAAAAAGAGGCGGCCATTGGTCGCCCCTTTTAAATGACAGATCTATAAATGATTTTTATCTCCAGCAATAATTACCCGTGCCAGACCCGTAACCCATGCCGCCGCTATCCATAAAACCTCTTTCGGCGCCGGGATGAATCTTTCTCATTTCAACCATGTTATCGCTCCGTTTTTGGTCGATCTGAGTTCGAAGCCGGTAGATCTCTTTTTGTAAGTTTTCAGTTTTTCGGGGGTCAATTTTTTCTTTTGCAAACTCACTCTGCAAGGCAAGTTCCTTTTCATAAATTTTCTGCCCAAGATCTTCGGTTGATTTAAAGAAAGCGTTACGCTGTTCATCAATCCGCCGATTTTCACCATTGGTAAAATTGCCCATCATGTGTCCATAACCACCGCTTTGGAGGCCTGAACCATAATGACCTCTTCCACCCATCATAGTGTAATTGCCCTGGTATCCTCCACCAGGTCCGTGGGCGTGAGTAACATAAGCATTCATACCTACAACAAGTACAACGATTATTAAAGCCATAAATACCTTATTTGTAAAATTCTGTTTCATTATTATAACTCCTTTGTGTTTTTTTTGAGTTGGATATCTCAATTAATATTATTATCTCTTTCTTCAAACAGAACCGTTTAACGTTTTGTCAGGGGCTTGGGTAGTGTTTCGAAAGAACAAATCCTTGCTTTTAGATCGCTTTTATTTTTACTTAGAGCAAACCGTATGCCAGAATTGTTTTTCAAAACACATTTAACATATAATAAATTGATATAACTTGATAAATAATTTATATGAATATTTAAACCCTGTTGTTTTTTAAAAAACTCAGACAGATTCAGGGCACAAAACACTCAGTTTCAAGGGATCAGTCAGTATAAATGGATATAAAATACCCACTACTTGAGATTTTTCTTTATTTTCTCATTTCTTTTTATTGGATTACTGTTAAATATGACCTATGATAACAGACCATTGTGTATAATACAGCAAAAATATTAATTCTTTGGCACGCTGCTTGCTTTTATCTATACTTGAATTCATATCGCCCGGCTTTGGATTACCCCTGAAAGGGGATAGTTTACTCAAAACCATACGAGTTAAAAGTGTCTATGTCTGGTTAGCTGGTTAACCGGTTAGCCCGTTGTCCGGTATTAAATTACGGGCTAACGGGCATAACGGGCCAACGGGCACAACCTTTTTAAGCTTTGGCTCAAACAGGACGATATGACGGTTGGGGCATGTGGTCCGGCATGATGGGTAATTGGGGAAAGTGAGATGCAGATATGATTTTTATGATGATTTTCTGGATACTGATAATTGCAAGCCTGGTTTTTCTCATCAATTGGCTGATTCGTTCCGCCGGTCGTGATAAAGCAAGCAGAAAAACCGGCAGTAACACCGCACTTGAAATTCTCAAGGAACGTTATGCCCGCGGTGAAATTGATAAAGAAGAGTTTGAAAGCAAGAAAAAAGATCTGAATGGGAAATAAAAATGACCGAAAATGAACGGGTATGTATGAAATCTGACATTGGGTTGAAACGAGAGCAAAATCAAGACACTTATCTCATAGTTGATCACAGTAGCAAAGGTGTTGATGTTCAATATTATGGCACGATGTATGCAATAGCCGATGGTATGGGAGGATATACCGGCGGAGAAATTGCAAGCAAAATGGCTTGTCAAGGGTTGATTGAATATTACGCCGAAAATACGCCGGTTGTCCAGGACGACTCAGATTTTTACAAAGGCAGACTCCGGTATCTGAAAGCGGTCATTTATAATATCCATGAAAAGATCTGTGAATATGGTGAGCAAAACAGTAGATATGAAAATATGGGAACCACTCTTTCGGTTCTGGTTCTCATTAAAAACAGGGCACTGATTGCACATGTTGGAGACAGCAGAATTTACAGGTTACGCCAAAATACTTTGGAACAGATGACCCAAGATCATACAATGGCTCAGATTTTTATAGAACTGGGCCACCTTTCGTCCGAAAAAGGTTCAAAACATCCGTCTCGTCACGTTTTAACACAGGCCGTTGGACATGAAATAGGAGTCATCAACACTGGGATTGAAAAAATTAAAAAAGGTGATATCTTTTTGTTGTGTAGTGATGGATTGAACGATATGCTAACTGATACAGAGATAAAATATATTCTTTCAAGCAAATCTAAACTTAAGGACAAATGCAGCCGGTTGATAAAAAAGGCCCTCAAAATGGGCGGAAAAGATAATGTGACCGTAATAATTGTTCGGATTTAGTGAAACCTAAAAACTGCACACAAATTTTAAAAGGCTTAAATAAATATAATTATATTATACTGTTAGCATATAGAGTGTATGTTTTGTGGTGCATCATATTGCTGAGTATGAAAATAAAAGCAATTTTTAAAATTTGTGCCCTTCGGGATTGCCCCTTTGACCGCATTACCTTTGGTATGACTCCTTCGGCGTCTATGTTGCATGGTGTTTGCAGTAGTTTACTACGGCAGCACACCCTGCGCCTTGAAGCTGCGGCCAAATAGGCAATTGCAGATTTTAGGTGAAAGGTTAAATCCAAGAGTTCTATATATGATCTTGGATCAAAAGATTACCATGAATAATAATTTAAAAAATAGCCTCCAAGTGGGACAGGTCATCGACGACAAATGGGTTGTCCTTGAATTCATTGCCCGGGGCGGAATGGGTGAAGTTTACCGTGCGCACCAACTGAACCTGAAGCGCGATGTTGTCATAAAGGTAATTTCATCGGAGTGGCTGGAAACCTGCGTTGACAATGAAGAAGAGTTAGAAACCGGCCTGCAACGATTCCGTAATGAAGTCCAGGCCATGGCCCAAGTTCGTCACCCAAATATTGTGCAAATCTACGATTACGGGTCTCTTCAGGTCAGAAAGGCTGATGAAGCTGTTCAATTAGAATACATAGTTATGGAATATATTCCAGGCAACACCTTAAGAGCAACCATGTCTGAAGAAGGTTTTTATCCGGAAGAAGATCTTACAGCAGACTGGCTTTCAAACTATTTTTTCCCGATACTCGAGGGCGTTCAGGCGCTGCACGATCTCGGTATTGTCCACCGGGATTTGAAACCGGAAAATATTTTCATGGATGCAAATACGCCGAAGATTGCCGATTTCGGTTTGGCCCGTTCCTGCCTTTTGAAATCCGTAACCCAGTCCATGGATGTCAAAGGTACACCACCCTACATGTCTCCGGAGCATTTTTTCAACTTCAGAATGGCGGATCAGCAAGCAGACGTTTATTCTTTGGGTAAAATCCTATATGAAGCGATTACCGGCAGAATAACGTCTAAAATGAAACCCTTTCAAAAAGAAAAGTTGCCAAATCCCGACACCCCGTTTTTTCAAAAGCTTGATCACATCATTCAAAATGCTACATCCGAAAAAAAGGAGGACCGCCAGGAATCGGTGCACCAACTTTGTAAATCTTTGTTAGATGCTATTGACATTCTAAAATCAGAGACAGCAACCGGGGCTCTTGTAAAACCAAAACATATTTCATTTCTTTATAACCCCAAGTGGATCTGGATAGGGGTTGTCGTGGCGATTTTGTCGGTTGCAGTAATGACTCTCTGGCATTTGATGGGCAATCCCGGCAAATCGTCCTTATTTTTACAATTCATCCCCCCGCTGTCTTCTAAAACAGGTTCATCAATAGATATAATGGCTTTTTCAGATGTCAAATTACCTCCCGGGTCTTCTCCTGGTCAATCTATCCTGGCCAAAGACGGAGCTACATCGCACTTTGTTCCCGGTGGAACGGTCACTATACCCAAAAACTTCGGTTCGGAGTCAGGGAATTTGGTGAAGGTAAATCCTTTTTACATGGATGAAGCTCCAGTGACTAATCACCAGTACGTGGAGTTTTTAAATCAAATTTTTCCTAAACTCACAATAGATGGGAGGGTGGTTCAAGGTACAAAAAATATCTGGTTGTTTCTGGGAGAGATAATGGAAGACTACGAACCCATAGTCTTTCGTGACGATAAGTTCTATATCAAAAATACAGCTTACGCTTCATTGCCCGTGCTTCGGGTTACGGCCTATGGAGCATCTGCTTATGCACGATTTTATGGCAGGCGTTTACCGACCGAGGCGGAATGGCTTTATGCGTTGAAAGAGGGAACGAAAACAAAAACGAGAAGTTCGGAAGTTTCCTCTGAAAGCGCCGGCGGGCAAGGAACAGAAAGATGGATGAGCGAAATGAAGGGAGAGAAGCACAGTCCGGTTCCAAAATCCATTTCCAGACCCCAAATTGTGTCACAGGTGCCATCCTCCGTACTTGACCTAAAGTCAAATACTTTTGGCATAAGGGGATTGAATCAGGATTTCGTTGAGTGGGGGCTGCGGATTTCTAAAGAACCGTCCAAAGGTAAAAGACGTGAAATTGACTATGTGATTTTAGGCTTGCTGAAAAACGTCTCGGAAAATGAAAATAACAGCCTGTCTTCTATTGTCCGGCATCCCTGGGAGGCTTTTGAGGAAGTTGGGTTTCGTTGCGTGCAGGATGTTTCGGAACTGTAGCGAAACATTAATTGATCGGCTTCATGAAGTCCTAAGAAAGACCGTCTACACAGATGCAGTCGTGTTTTTAATTAAATAATTGAGCATCATTCCATGTCCGTCCATTATTCCGTAATTATTCCTCCATATCCCGTAATCGCCTCGAAAACTCCCGCCGGTCCATGTGAATACGTAAATATTGCTTAACTGACTGGTTATTTTCACCCCATCATCTCTAAATTTTGGGTCAGAGGTTGTGTAATAACGCCACAGGCTGAATGATAGATAATTAGCCATCCTAACTGGTTAAACAAATTGTAAATCATAAAAAACCATACAAATATAGGAAGTTAATAGATAACGAAGATGCTTCGGACAAGGCTTGGCACGGCAATTGCTCTATTTGGCTCCAACATTAAGGGGTTTTAAAAAGCAGCTATTTTAAGGCCAAATAAAAATCAATTAATCTTATGGAGGCACAAATGAACAAGAAAGATAGAGGCTAATATGACAATAAAAAATATCTTATTTAGTTTAAAATGGATTCTGCCTACAATGATCATTGACTATTTGCACTCTAATCCAGCGATGGCCCGGTCGGGAAGATACAATGACTGGAACATGGGTCCATGGATGATGGGCAACTGGGGAATGGGATGGTTCGGCATGATATTTATGATGATTTTTTGGATTCTAATAATTGTCGGGGGGATTTTCCTAATAAAATGGCTCATCCAGACAACGAGCAAAAAAGGAATATCGTATCCGGCAGACAGCTCTGAAGCTTTAAACATCCTGAAGGAACGATACGCCCGAGGGGAAATTACTCGAGAAGAATTTGAACAAATGAAAAAAACCATACAAATTAAAGAGGTGTGATTATGCAAACTCATATATCTCAGAAAGACAAAAGCCGGATTGAGGCCGGCATTCGGGGCAAGTATGTAAAGGTAGCCAGAAGCCCAGAGGGTCTTTTCAAATATCCCACGGGCCGGGCCGGGCTTGAAACTTTGAAGTACGACCCCGCACTGATCCAGTCACTGCCCGAAGATGTGGTCGCCTCTTATTGCGGAGTGGGTAATCCTTTTTCCCTCGGGCCGGTTAACGCAGGTGAAGCAGTACTGGATATCGGCTGCGGCGCCGGGGTGGATACCATTTTAGCTGCGATGATGGTGGGACCCGCCGGAAAAGC
>JAFDHQ010000114.1 GCA_019308685.1 Deltaproteobacteria bacterium | reverse complement strand
TGAACATCGAAAAGACTGAACATCGAACATTGAACGTCCAACGTCGAACGTCGAATAATGATGTCGCTTCGCTCAGCAATTAAATTCATTTGTTTTTAAAAATCCAATGAAAAACTTTGAACATCGAAAAGACTGAACATCGAACATTGAACGTCCAACGTCGAACATAAAAGATAGAGTAAACCCGCTAACACAACCATCCATATCAGCGCCGAAAGCATCATCAGATCGCATGCCTTTTTAATATGATTCCGGTTGATTTGGGTGAAGGGTATTCCCAAACAAGGCTTGGACACGAGACAGCCGTGATAATAATTTGGGCCGCCGAGCCGAATTCCGAGGGCGCCGGCAAAAGCGGCTTCTGAATACCCGGCATTCGGGCTCGTATGGTTGGCTCCTTCGGTGAGGGCGGTTTGAAATGTACGTGCTCCTTGACCGGTAAGGATTTTGGCTGCAGCTGATATAACAAGGATTGAAATGCGAGCCGGGATCAAATTTGCAATATCATCGATTCTGGCGGCAACTTTTCCAAAATTTCTGTATTTGTCATTTTTATAGCCGATCATGGAATCGAGTGTGTTTATCATTTTATAAGCCATTGCTAAAGGGGCGCCACCAATCGCGGCATAGAAAAGGGGTGATATGACGCCATCAACAAGGTTCT
Organism: Deltaproteobacteria bacterium; assembly: GCA_019308685.1. Lineage (GTDB taxonomy): Bacteria > Desulfobacterota > Desulfobacteria > Desulfobacterales > UBA11574 > S5133MH16. Next base: position 11,796 of record JAFDHQ010000114.1, on the reverse strand, counting down.
CACCCACAGTTTCCACCGTGGCACGGGAAATTTCCTCCGGGTTAAGGTGTTCAACATCCCTGCCCACAATAAGGGCAACCTTTGCTCTCGCATCATCAAGTCGGGTTTGGGTGAGGGCCCTGAAAACCGCCATAGCCGAACTTTCCAGAGAACGAATTGAAATACAATAATAGATTATCAGAATCTCAACACCGGCCTTGAGCAGGGGATGTAAGTGTTGAGCGGTTTTGATTAGCACATAGGTCACGGTCCAGGTTCCTGCGATAAGGGATACTGCGAAAATGGCACCGGAGAGAGTGAGCTTTAAATTCAGATTCCTAAATAACGGTTCTCCGGTTGTGATGGCCCGGCCGAACCACCGTATGGGATGGGGCAAGCGTGTTGGATCGCCTAAAACAAGATCAAGTATAAATGCAGCGGGTATGATATACCCCGCAGTAGAAAGTTCCATATCCCAAGTAAATATTTAAGCCTTAGCACCCTGAAAGATGAACGTCGAACATATTAAAAGATGAACGTCCAACTCGCCACAGGCGAGCAAGCACTTGTCCGCCTCCGGCGGATCGAACATTGAACGTCGAACGTCGAATAATGATGTCGCTTCGCTCCTCAAATTATTTTAAAATTGATTCTTCCTGAGAAATGCGGGCCAATAGTTTTTTTGCAAACATGCGGTTAATTTCACCTGTTTTCAAAGAAAATCGAATAAAGCGATCAGAAAGCCCACTGAAATTTGAGCAGTTTCTAATAAGTATCCGATCCTGTGCCAGATGCATGCCGAGGTCGTCAGCCGTCAGGTTTCCGTAAAGCCTTGCAAGAATAAAACAAGTGGTGCTCGGAAAAAGTTTTATTAAGGATGAATTTTTGAAGGTTTCAAACAGAATATATCTTTCCTGAGCAATAAATTTTACCGTATTCTCGATAAACGTTTCGACTTCGGCCGTTTGTTTCATCAGATAATGCACTGCCATCTGGGCCAGACTGTTAACGCTCCAGGGAAGTAAGTATGTTTTGAATTTTTTAATAATTACGGGAGATGATATCAGAAACCCGATCCGTAAACCGGGAATCCCGAAAAATTTAGACATTGAATCCAAAACCATTACATTGGGGAGCGCTGATCTTATCATACTCTGCGTGTTAAATCCGTCTACGAACATCAGATATGATTCGTCGATAACAAAATTTACATCTGCATGGGATTTACAAAGCTGTTCAAGGTCCGCGGCCGGAATGATATTGCCTGTGGGATTGTTGGGATTGCAGATGAAAACCGTATCATAGCCTTGGATTTGTTGTGCCGCTGCATTCATATCATGCTCGAAAGCGACAGATTCTCTTGCTGTTGAATAATTATAATCAATATTTTGAATGGCGCACGCATCTGCATAATCGGCATATGTGGGTGCGAAAATCAGCGCTCTTTTTGTCTCAAGGATCCGGGGTATGGAATAGATAAACTGTGTGGTTCCGTTTCCGGCAATAACCCGTTCCGGATCGATATGGTATCGGTCGGCAAACGCATTCACCGTGCGATTCGCGTCCACTTCCGGCAGTGAGGATATGGTGTTTATATTTTCCTGCAACAAGCTAACAAGGTCTTCAGGAGGGCCCAATGGGTTCATGTTACTGCTCATGTCCACAATTTCAGACGGATGGCAGCCAAGTTGTTGCGCCAGGTCATAAATATTTCCACCGTGTCCTTTCAGCATGAATAACTCCCCATTGAAACCAGTAAAAAAAGCATTGATTCCGTAACTTCGGTCATTGTTCCCAGCATGTCACCGGTAATGCATCCTATTCGTTTATTATAATAAAAAAGGATGGTTGAAGTTATAAATATAAAGCAAAAGTTTAACCATATTCCCTGCCATCCCAGAAAATATGAAAATGCCACCGGAATAAGCAAACCGCAGAACGCATAAGGCTTCAACGGTTCGCTGAAACAATCTTGTCCGGTACCGCCGTCCGGTCTTCCGTAAGCTAAAAAGCGTATGCCGAACACCATACCGCTCCGGGCGTAGGCGGGGATAAGAGCGATTAAAAGCGCCCGATTCGCGTCAAGATGCAGGATACCCCCCCATTTAACAGCCAATCCGCAAACGATCGCCACCAGACCCATGACGCCGATACGGCTGTCTTTCATTATGGATAGCGCCTTTTCTCTGCTATGGTGTCCCAGCAGGCCGTCGGCGGTATCACCCAGTCCGTCAAGATGAAGTGCTGCGGTGATAACCACAAGAAAAACAACGTCGAGCACAGCGACGACAGGTTCTGACCAGAGTTTTAAAGCCACATAATCAAATATGGATAACAGGGTACCTATAATCAATCCCACAATGGGGAAATACGGAATCATCCCCCTGGGATCATATATGGCCGGCTTGCCCATGGGGATAATGGTGAGAAATTGTATTGCAGCGATTAACCGTTCTATCTTATTATTCATTTTATTTTGCCCTGAAAAACCTGGTCCTTACCCGCAATGCGGGATCTTCGATGGGCCAAGCCTGTCCCGCATTGCGGGAGTCAGAGATATATGGCTCTGCCTTGGAGTTTTGTGTCTAAAATCACAAATTCCAAGCACCCCGCCAAAAGAACGGCGGGCAGGCAAATTACAGATTTACCCGCCTTAGGCGGGTAAATTTCAAATCTCAATATTCAATGACCAAAACCTTCTAGTACGAGAGATAGTTTGGATTTTCGAATTTTGGTCATTGGAATTTTTTTGATATTTGGGATTTGATATTTGGAATTTCAATATGTCAATGAACTTTCAATAAAGCAAATCCCCTCAGGGGATAACCAAAGCCTGGTCCTCTGGGCCAGGATTCTTTACTCCTACAGGGATGCCGGCAACCATCCATATCACTTTATTGACACAAGCCGCTACTCTCTGGTTCGTAAATCCGGCGATATCCCTGAAACGTCGGGCCAGCCTATTTTCAGGGACAATGCCGGTTCCCACTTCGTTTGATACCAAAATTATCGGACATTCGGCTTTTTCAAGAGATTGGATCAGTTTCCGGATGTGTCCGTCTATATTTTCCTGATCATTGTCTTCCAAAAATAGATTGCTGATCCAGAGGGTCAGGCAATCGACCAGGATGACATTTTCTTTTCGACTGTTTTTACGAATCGCTTCAGGTAAACGAATTGGCACTTCACGGGTTGTCCAGGCCCGGCTTCTCTGTTTTTTGTGGTGTAACACCCGGTCTTCCATTTCTTTGTCATGGGGGATGCACGTGGCAATAAAGATTTTTTGTCCGGGAATTTTCTCTGCCAGTTCAAGCGCATAACCGCTCTTACCGCTTCTGCAGCCTCCGATAACAAGAACAGTTTCTTTCATTAATCCACGTCCTGACCCGGACAAGCCGGAAAAGTTACAAGTGACCTAAATCCGCCAAAGTACGGTGGCGGATAAAGTTTGAAGTGATCTAAAGTTAAGGAGTCGCTACGCTCCGGCTTCTATAAAAATTGGCAGTATTCCTTAACTTTAGTCACTTTAGTTCACTTTAGTCACTTCACACTTGATAAGTTGAATACTATCCGTCTAAATACTTAAAAATCATTTCCGTGTCCACATACTTTTCAAAATGTTCGGCCAGAAGGTCATATTCTTTATTTCTGGCTGCAAGCCCATGGGTCTCGGTAAGTTCCAGACCCCTGAGGCCGATGTGGTTCAGCCAGCGCCGGGTAATATCCGGGGTGTCGAACAGACCATGGATATAGGTTCCAAGTACCCTCGCGTTGTTTGTCATACAACCGTCTTCTTTATTACAGGATATACTGTTTTGCTCAAGGACTCGAAACAAAGATTTTCCTGAAAAGCGGAGGGTTTGTCCCATATGGATTTCATATCCGGCGCCGGAAGTGCCCTCCCAGGAAAATCGGGTCAGTGTGGTTGTTTTCGGCGCTTTTAAAATGGTTTCCACGGGCAGAAGTGACAGCCCTTGCATGGTGCCGGGGTTTCCCTCCAGTCCGTCCGGATCGTGAACATACTTCCCCAGCATCTGGTAACCCCCGCAAATGCCCAGTATATATCCCCCCTGATTTGCATAGGATACAAGCTTTTCCGTCCATCCGGTTTCTTTAAGCCATTTAAGGTCAAAGCACGTATTTTTGGATCCGGGAAGGATGACCGCCTTGAACAAATAAAGCTCCTGCGGTTTTTCAATGTAATAGATATTGATGCCCTCAATGCCGGAAAGCGGAGCAAAATCAGTAAAATTTGAAATGTGGGGGATGCGTATGACAGCGATTGCCGGTATGTTGATGTCTTTATCCAAGACCTTGGCGGGATTTTCAATGACAACCGAATCTTCTGCTTCTATTGTTATATGATTATACCACGGAAGCACACCAAACACGTTCTTTTTTGTCTTTTGTTCTATCCAGTCTATCCCCTCTTTAAATAGATGAATATCCCCCTTGAACCGGTTTATAATAAATCCGGAGATCTGGTTTTGTCGCGATTCCGGAAGACATCCCAGTGTTCCGACGATCTGCGCAAAGACGCCTCCTTTGTGGATATCCGCCACCAGAATAACAGATGCACCTGCATATTCCGCCATTCGGAAGTTAACGATATCATCGGGCATAAGGTTGACTTCAGCACAGGAACCGGCGCCTTCCATCACAATAATCTCGTATTCATCTCTTAATCGATCCAGGGCCGCGCATGTTCGTGAAAAGAATTGCTCCTTTTCTTTGTGGTAATTGACTGCTGTAGTGTTTCCAATCGCTTTTCCGAAAAATACGACCTGTGAACCCACATCACTGGTCGGTTTTAAAAGGATGGGGTTCATATCCACATGAGGCGGTATCCTTGCGGCTTCAGCCTGAACAATTTGGGCCCGGCCCATTTCCAGACCTTCCGGAGTGATGCCGGAATTGTTCGACATATTTTGTGCCTTAAAGGGTGCGACAGCGATCCCCTTATTTACAAAAAAACGGCAAATCGCCGTTGTAATAATACTTTTCCCCACCTCGGAACCGGTTCCGAATACGGCAAGGCAAGGCGCCTTTTTGTTATTTTTCAATTCCAACCCTGGCTTTGACTCCTTTGTGATAATAATGTTTGATCTCCTTCATCTCCGTGACCAGATCCGCCCGTTCGATGATTTCAGGCCTTGCGTCCCTGCCGGTAATGACAATTTCCACATCATGCGGTTTTTTGTCAATAATTTTAAGAAGATCTTCTACTGAAAAGAGCCCGCACGTTACCGCCACATTGGCTTCTTCAAGTATAATTACATGGTACTCTCTTAAATCGATTATGTTTTCTATACGGTGAAGACCTTTCCCGGCAGCTTGGATATCCTCGGGTGACGGCTTTCCTTTAATAAATCGGCCAAGGCCGTACTGCTCGATGGTAATCAGATCGGAAAACCTTTTGAGCGCATTTATTTCGCTGTACTCACCCATCTTGATGAACTGTGCAATAAATACGTTCAACCCCGCACCGGCGGCCCTTATGGCCAGGCCTATGGCTGCCGTGGTCTTTCCCTTTCCGTTTCCCGTGTAAACCTGTACATATCCTTTCATAAAATATCTCCCGAATATTTCCCACCATACCCTCTGGGCGTAATCATAAAATCGATATATTCAAAAGATGTGCTGCTTCCGATAAACACCGTTGTCTGCATGTTTACCGTTGCCTCGTGCAAATTTTTAAGGGGAACAATTCTCACATCCTGGCCTTTGCGCATGGCATTCACCACAATTCCTACAGGGGTGTTTTTATCCCTGTATTTTAGTATAATCTTCTGAGCGGTTTCCAGGTGCCTTTGTCTTCGCTTGCTTTTCGGATTATAAAGGACAATCACAAAATCCGCCTTTGCTGCTGCTTCTATTCGCTGTTCAATACGCTCCCAGGAGGTCAAAAGATCACTGAGACTTATGGCCGCAAAATCATGGTTTAACGGCGCTCCTAAAAGTGACGCTCCGGAACACAGGGCCGGTATGCCGGGAACAATTTCAACAGCAAGTGTGGCTTTTTCTCTTAAAGCCGTTTCCCGAGAATAAGGAGTTACCACGTTTATTTTTCTCATCTTGCATATTTCTAAAACAAGCCCGGCCATGGCATAAATTCCCGGGTCACCACTTGAAACAATAGCACACGATTTTCCGGAAAGCGCAATATCAATGGCTGCCTGAACGCGTTCTATTTCTCTGGTCATTGCAGAGCTTATGACATGCTTATCTTTAACAAGGGGGCGGATCAGATCAATATAAGTTGTATAGCCTGCAACGGCATCAACTGTTTTAAAGATATCATATACCCGTTTTGATAAATAATCCGGACTGCCGGGGCCAATTCCTATCACGTAAAGGATTTTCTTGCTATGGCGATGGTCACGTTCCGGGTTGAGTGCTTGGGAACGATCAGCTTTCCGTTGTTTGACGCAAGAATTGCTGCGGCTTCGCATACGCTTTTTACTCCAGTAAATTTTTCCACCATCAAAGACGGAGTCTCGATGGTTTTTATCTGATTCAATTCTTCCCGGTCATAAAACGTTATGGGCAGTTCGAGTTCCTCTGAAAGGGCTAAAAGCCCGGGTTCATCCTTTTTTATATTTATTGTCGCAATGCATTTAAGGCTGTTAAAAGAGAGTCTGAATTTTTCAAGTACTTCATGAAGGAAGTTTTTCATTTCTTCCATGCTTGTGTTTCGATTGCACCCGATCCCTGCAACCAGTGATTCAGGTCGCAGTATCAGCATTTGCGGGGGCAAATCAAACCGGACATCACAAATAAAGACGCCGGATATCTCTTTTAAATATGTTTTTGGAATATCTTCCGGATCATTCCCGTTTGAACCGGCATCTAAAATAAGGTTTGTTTTTGGTATCAAATCCATAAGCAGGCCAAAAGGATCATGAAAATATATCTTGTCGCCGGAAAGAAATGCCATGTTTACCCCTTTTATTGCATCAGGGTTCTCAATGAAAAGCCCCTTTTCTATGGCAAGAACATCAATTGAAGGTACACGGTGTATATCTGTGGCCGTTGTGATAACCGGATCCGCTCCGATTAATCCGGCAACTTTATTTGCAAGCATATTGGCGCCGCCAATATGGCCGGAAACAAGGCTTATGGAATGATTTCCCATCTCGTCAACGACAACGACGGCAGGATCAACTGTTTTGTGCCTCAGGAGGTGTGCAATAATTCTGACAACAATACCTATAGACATGATAAAGATATGCCCATTGTATTTATTAAAAAGGCGGGGCAGGGCACCGGAGAGTCTTTTGAATATGTGAGAGGGTATATTTGATCTTTCCAGATTCGCAGAAACATACAGATCAACATCGGACAGACCTTCTGCGATTTGCCGGCCCAGATTTGCGCCTTTTGGTGTGATGGCCCAGATTGCGACAGTATATTTTTCCCCATGATCAATCACTATTTCCTGTTCCTCTGTAACCGTGGACAAAATCCTTATCGTAAAGTTTTGATTTATGTCTGCGCTTACCTGGACATACATCTAAAACCTTCCCAACAATAATAAGAGCCTGACGGGTTATGTTTTCTTTTTTAACGCTCTCCGGTAATTCTTCAATGCTGGTAAAAATAATTTTTTCGTCAGGCTGGCTGACACGGAACGCAACAGCGCAGGTCGCATTTTTGCCATATGATTTTTCCAGTATCTTTGCAACTTCATCAACCCTGCTTATGCTGAGATATATGGCCATTGACGTTTTGTGGCCTGCGAGCGATTCCAGCGGATTCCAGCGATTCCGTCTCAGGCACCGGTGTTCTGCCGGCCATACGCGTTAAAATAAGCGTCTGGGAAACTTCAGGGAGAGTATATTCTATTCCCATGGATGCTGCGGCGGCAAAGGCGGCCGTCACGCCGGGTATCAGCGTAAACGGAATCGACCGTTTTTGCAATTCTGCCATCTGTTCAAAGATGGCGCCATAAAGACTCGGATCTCCGCTGTGGAGCCGTAATATACGCTTGCCCTCATTGTAGCCCGTTTCTATTGCATCGATAATTTCTTCAAGGTGCATTGAAGCGCTGTTTAAGAGCGTGGTTCCGGGCCTTGTCCATTTTAAAACAGTGTCAGGCACCAGTGAGCCTGCGTAAATAACAATGTCGGCGTTTTCAAGTGCACGTTGAGCTTTTACGGTAATGAGTTCGGGGTCGCCCGGACCGGCGCCGGCAAAAATAACGGTATTTGTAAATTCTGTCATTATGGCCTTCTTTTTTCTCCGGTAATAATCCATACAGGGTTTTCTGCGTCAAGCCTTTTTCCCAACGGCATCTCCTGGCCGCGACTGATCTGAATCTGGACGATATCCGTTATAAAACCCTGGGATTTAAGCGTGCTCATGGCAACTTCAATATTAGAAATGAGAATCGTGTTAATGACGATGACGCCATCCTGCTTGAGATAACCTGAACAGGACCGTATAATCTTTTCAAGATCCTTTCCACCACCGCCGATAAATATACGGTCAGGGGCCGGCAGGTTATCCAGGCTGTCCGGAAGCTCGGATTGTATGATTTCCAGATTTTTTACATTGAACCGTTTCCGGTTATTTTCGATATGAATGATCCTGTCCGGGTTTTTTTCTATGGCAAAAATTCTGCCGGGTCTAATAAAAATAGACGCTTCAATAGAAATAGAACCGCTTCCGGCTCCCAGATCCCACATGATGTGATCCGGCATCAGGCGAAGTTTGGAAAGGGTTACCGATCGGATTTCAGCCTTTGTAATAAGCCCTTCTTGGTGATCAAACAAATATTCGGGCATCCCGGAATAGATTTTTGTGATTTTTTCTGAACGTAATTCACGAAGTTTCAAAATAACCAGGTTCGGTTCTGAAAACCGGATTCCGGCAGCCTCTGAAGGAAGATACCAATCCACCCGCTCGGAAGCTGTCCCCAGTTGTTCCAGAACGCACATATCATAATCGGTTATCTCTTTTTCAAGCAAATAATTTGCCAGCCAGGCAGGACTATTTTCAGGATCGGTAAAAACGGCGACTTTATCCTTTTTCGCCAGTATCGGTATAAGAGCCCTGACTTTGTTTCTGCCGTGCAAACTGATGATATGGGCGTCGTGCCACGGTATCTTGATGCGGGAAAAGGCTGCGGCAACCGAAGATATATTCGGATATATCAAAACATTTTCCCGGCCTAAAGATGTTATTAGCAAGGAACCGATACCGAAAAAAAGCGGGTCGCCTGATGCAAGGACCACTATTTTGTTGTTTGGCATACGGTTTTTAATATATTCGATTATTCCTTTGATATCTCTAGTAATTTCTTTTTTATGAGCCGGAGAATCGGTAAAAAAATCAAGGAGTCGTTTTCCTCCTACAAGAATATCTGCGTGTCGGATAATTCCGAGATGTTCTTCGGTGAGATCCTTTGGTGATAATCCCATTCCGATTATGGATACCGGTTTTTTCATGATAATGCCCTTGAACTGAAATTATTAATGTGAATCGGAATTAAAGACGATATTCCCGTTGTAATCCAAGATAATTCCACGAATGTGAACATGAGTGCCCGCAAACAATTCTGCTGATTTCACCATCTGTTTTCCAACATGTAAGATAACTTCAGGGTATTGGTCCAGGATGAAATCGAATGCATGGCGGGCCGTGTTGGCCGATAAAATTTTTTCTGAAAATCCTTTATTTTTTGTTAATTCAAGGGACCAGTTTGCAAGCTTATGCAGGGTCAATCTGGATTTGGCAGCATGAGTATGGGGAACCCCTTGAGCCATCTTTAGGGATTTCCCGAAAAAAGCCGCTAACGTGATTGATGCAAATCCTTTTTTAGAGGCTTCTTTCAAAGACATGCGGAAAAAATCTCCGATCTGAATAAACGATTCTTCAGGCAAGTTCGGCCATAGGGCCTGAGAATATCTTTCACTCCGACGCCCTGTTGTCAGAACCAATTTTGTGATGCCGCAAGCTTTGGCAACCGATATGGATGATTGGATGGTTGCAATATATGCACCATGGGACATGGGCGTTACAATACCTGTGGTTCCCAGAATCGATATGCCTCCGACGATTCCCAGCCTTTGATTTAATGTTTTCTGGGCCAGGGTTTTCCCTTCAGGAACAAAGATTTCCACCTTAACCGGTATATTCATTTTATTTTTCTTTAGAATTTCTCTTACCGTCTGAGTGATCATTTGTCGAGGACCCGGATTTATTGCCGGTTCTCCGGGATTAATTTCAAGGCCGGGCTTTGTGACCGTTCCCACACCCGCTCCTCCCGTGATTACTATATTGCTTTTACTTCTATTTTCAAAAAGCGTAACAACAGCTCCGATCTTTGCCTTATGAGTTATGTCAGGATCATCTCCCGCATCTTTTATTACCGTACATTTTGCTTTTTTATCTCCAGCGGAGTTACAGGTATATATGGGAATGGTAATATGGTCTCCGGTTAACAGCTCTATTTCAACCTTTGAAGGTTTTTCCCCGTCCAGAATAAATAAAATGGCGCCCTTTACCGCTGCCGCCGCCGCAGTACCTGTCGTAAAACCGGTTCTCAACTTTGTTTTTTTGTTTTTGGCCATTTAGTCTCTTATAAATTAAAATGACGACAAAACGCGTACATTTTTTTCTTAAGTGTGAAGTGTCTAAAGTGATCTAAAATGCCTAAAATGCCTAAAGTTAAGGTGTTCTATCAATTTTATTTATTTAAAAAAGCCTGAGCGTAGCGATTCCATAGCTTTAGATCACTTCAAACTTTTTCCGGTTTATCCGGGTTAGGTTATCCGAGATAATAGTATAGTACTCCAACAATAACAATACTCGTTACCCGAAAGCTCTGACCCATTAACAAAAGCTGGGTTCCCGTTTTCGGGGAAAATATTCCAATATACCTTGGCAGTTGATGCCTGAGAGCGCGTATGGGAAAGGCAACAATATTTCCGATAAGCAAAGCCAAAACCGTCTGTTTGGTTGTGATAACCCCGGCATCCAACAATGCGCCGGCGGCTGCGAATCCCGAGGTGAACTCGGCAGCAAAACCAAGTATCACCACAGAGAGGGCTTCCATGGGCATAAAAGTTGTTACCACGTATCCGGCAAGCCATTTGCGTGCCAGTGTAAAAAGACCCATGGTGTTTAATATGAAAACAAATATATAAACAGGGACAACATATATGGCAATATTTGTAATACGTCCGGGAAACTTTTCTCTGATATTTTCCCAGAGTCCCTTATCTTTATTCTTATCCGGAATAGAGGTTTCTTTTACTTTATCGCTGTCATTCCGTTTTTTTAAAAATGGCTGGAAATGGCCATAAATGAGAAAAAGAGAAGTTCTTAAAAGTGTTGCTAAAAATGTAATCAAAAAATAGAGGCCGCCTGCCCGGCCGGTAAGGGGAATCACAATAAAAAGGGTGGTGGGAAGGTGAAGAAAATATGCGGGCAGTTGATTGACGAAATTTGCCAAAAAAAGTTGCCGGCGGGAAATTTTATCGTCCTTATAAAAATCGAGCAGCATGGCATTGGCAGTAACGCCTGAAACAAAAGCCGTGGTAAACGCTGCGCTGCACCGGTTGCCAAGGTTGCCGAATCTGAAAAATGGTCCGGCCAGTGCGGCCAAGAATTTTGTCCATCCCGAAGCCTCGATGACCTGGCCCGCCACAAGTCCGACTCCGATGAAGAGCATCAGACGAGCAAGGGGCCATAAAAGCCTGGAAAAAACTTTCTGACTGCTAAGATCATCAACTATAAATATTCCAAAGATGAGTATCGCAGCAGATATGCCGAAAGAGAGGACCAGCACTTTATATTTGGCTTTAGACTTCA
>JAFDHQ010000283.1 GCA_019308685.1 Deltaproteobacteria bacterium | reverse complement strand
AAAGCCTGGTCCTTTGAGCCAGGATTTTTTACCTATGTTCCCTAAGGACAGTTTTTACTTTCTCGGGTTTCATCCTTCCATAGACTTTATCGTCGACCGTCATGACCGGTCCAATGGCGCAACATCCCACACATCTGACAATATCGAGTGAAAATCTTCTGTCGCTGGTGGTCTGACCGGCTTCGAGTTCATACCGGGAAGTGATTTCCTTCAAAATGTTCCTGGAACCTTTGACGTAGCAAGCCGTCCCCAGGCACACCGTCACCCGGTGCCTGCCCGGAGGAAACAATCGGAAGAAATTATAGAAACTCAGTATGCCGTAAATTTGGCTCATCGGCGTATTCATTTTCCTGGCAATGAGTCTCTGGGCGTTTTCCGGTACATATCCGAGTTCCGATTGTATTTCCTGAAGAAGTTTTACCAGATGGTTGGGGTCGTGTTCCTTGTTTTCGATGATTTGAAGCGTTTTTGATATTTCATCTTCCGGGGGGATAGCAATTTGTTGCATGGAATCCTCCTCTATTTGCAGGATAAGAATTTCCGTTTCGGATTATACCTTACGGATAAAAAGCTTAAGAGGATAACCAGAGAGCTACAGAGCCGTAACTCTGCATCCAAAATATGGCTGATTCAGCCCTCTTTCTCAAAGGAGAATCTAGAAAGAGAAATTAAAAATAGGGAAGAACTTAAGGGGTTCTCCGCGCCAGTTGAAATTGAGCACGCCTATCTGGAGACCATTAAGAACTTCCGTATAGTTGACCGCGCCGATGGCCAGACCGCTGAACTTTTTCGTGTGATTGACGGCAGCCAGCTGAACTCCTCGAAATGATTCTCCATAATTATAGACTCCGACCTGAAGACCCACGCCGGAACCACAAACCACGTTTGCCAGGCTGGTCTGCCAGCCTTTGAAATCGCTCCCCACAATATTCGCCAGGCCTATCTGGACCCCGCTCATGTTGCCTTTGGCATGGTTGCCGAGACCGATGTCAAGACCCTTCATGTCCTGGTTAACACCATAGATCAGGTTCAAACGGAACCCTTTGATGGAGGTGTCAGCATCAAAGATCTGGACAGGGTCAAACAGTGAAAGGTTAACGGGTTTGGTATCGTCGGCCAATACCGGACTGTGAAAACAGAAGATGATCAAAGCGATAGCCATAAAACCAATAGACCATTTTTTCATGATTTTTCCCTCCTCTGCTTGTGTAATGTTATAAGCATTTATAAAAGGACATTACAGAATAGTCGTATGGTACATCTTTGTCAATGACAAATCCGACTTTCCGGTATCAGCAATTCAAATTCAACATATGGGAAGTTCTAAAACATACTGTAAATAATTAAGTTATTTAGGCACTTTAGGTCACTTATCACTTTTAACTTTTAAGTTGCAAAGCTTCCAGCGCGCAACCGTCTCTTTCTTTATAAAGGACCATGATCCGTTCCGGCTTTTCAGTAAAAGTGAAGTCCAGGATGTTTTTGGAAAGCTTTTTGGATTTCCAGGTTTCAACAATCTGTTCTCCCGCCCATTTCACGCCGACCACCTGATCTATCCCCCTGGAAGTTAATACCTTTTGCACGGTACCTTTTACTATGCCGCTGCTACCGGTCCGTTCCTTGTAAATAATAAAGCTCTGCCCCTCAAATGCCGGTCTGAGCTCAAAACGGCGGGACGCATAAATCTCCCGGAACGTCTTGGTGTCAAACCCGCCGATGATTTCATCCTTCTCGAGTTTGATGGGGTAGGCCAGTTCGTGGAAGTCGCCGTAATTCCGGATGCCCGTGGCCTCCAGGGTTTCCTCCGGTGCAAAATAGCCGTTCAGAACATTGTTCGGCTCAAGGATCATCACCCGTTGTGGATCTTCGGGCACCAGGTTAAATTGATAGATTGAGTAGATCCCCCGGGCAGGTCTATAGGGCTCTCCCCGTTCAACCTTCTTGTATTGCCGGCATAGGGTTCATACTCACCTTGAGACTGGGTCAGGGCAACGGCCTCGCCGTGTCGATCCCGGATTACCCTCAGATAATACGGCCAGTTTTTTACGAGCGTATGAAAGGCGTTTTTTTGGAGTGTCAGAATCATGGAACAAAGCCGGCTGTCCTTTTTGTCCAGGCTTTGAGACGGCTTGGCAAGGGTGATTAACAGCTCGTCTCCCTTACGGCCGTCAATATCCATGGTATGAAGGTGGAGCGGGAAATAGTCATCTGTATCAAACCGGTGGCTCAGTTTCCGGGCAAGACGGCTATTTTCAAAACCGTAAATAACAACTGCCTTCTGGGTTAAAAAAGCCAGTTCACCCTTACCATCGGCGTCCAGGTCACAGCTTTGCACCCGCAGAAAAGACTCTGAGAGCCGGTGGAATTCGGTCTTTTCAAGAGGCTTGGGGGTCTGAAAGCTTGGCCCGGCTAGTACGGGCTGGGGCTCTTTCGGCACCTTTTCGGGTTGTACGGAAGGTTGTAGAGACGGTTGCAAAGACGGTCGTAACGAAGGCTCCACGGGGGGTTGTAAAGGAGGTTCCGGAGCGGGTTGTACGGAAGCAGTCGCAAGAGTGCGGGCCGGCAGGTAAACCGTCTGTCCGAGAAGATGGCCGGCGGGAAACTCTGTCCGGACCGTTTCAGGATAGGCGAGCGTTTCGGAGTAAAGCAGCCTGCCGTCGTCAAGACGGGTCAACCCGCAGACCAGCTGTCCGGCTTCATACTCAAGGCGGAGCAGGAGATCGGACGATTCGGGCTCTCCGGCAATCACATCACCGGCAACTTCCTTTACCTGTAGGCGGGCCTCCAAAAGATCCGTTAGGAGGTGCCGGTACTGATCAAACCCC
>JAFDHQ010000113.1 GCA_019308685.1 Deltaproteobacteria bacterium | reverse complement strand
TGGAAAAAACTTTCTGACTGCTAAGATCATCAACTATAAATATTCCAAAGATGAGTATCGCAGCAGATATGCCGAAAGAGAGGACCAGCACTTTATATTTGGCTTTAGACTTCATATGTGCCATTTTCTTTTTTCTGCCTGGCGATTATAATTGTCCAATATTCCGGCGGTCTGTTATCAAGTTCCCTGATGTTTCTTATGATCTCCTGGTCCGGAAGCCCGCAGTTTGTGACTCCTACACTGTTTTCAAGGCGATTGGCGTCATCAAGAGCGGAGGTTATGTCTTTTACATTACGGTATGCTTTCAGAAAAACCACGGTTTCCGGCTTCACGGAAAGCTGTCTAAATCGTTCTCCCCCCCTGGCGCCGGAAGTAATCAAAAGTGATTCTTCACCCTCGACAAGCGGGGTATTCAAGCAGGCCGCCGAGGCCTGGTAAGAGGATATGCCGGGTATGCTGATAACCGGCCGGTGTGGCGCCAGGGTCTGGATGGTCTTTAAGATGTAACCATAGGTTGAATAGGTCATGGGATCACCCAGGGTTATAAAAGCCACATTATACCCCTGTTCCAGTTCTTTAATAATTGTCAGTGCATGATCCTTCCATGCTTTTTGCGTTTCCTTTTTATCTCTTGTCATGGGAAACCGAAGCATTCTTATGGGGGTTAGATCCGGAATGTGCGGTTTTGCAATGCTTATGGCCAGGCTGTAACTGTTTTTTGTGGAGGCTGCCGCAAAAACAATATCCACACGATTTAATACTCGTGCAGCCTTCAGTGTGATCAATTCCGGATCACCGGGTCCCACACCCAGGCCGTATAAAATCCCTTTTTTATTTTCCATAGGTTCCTCGTTCATCACCCTGTACCATGTTTGTTATCTTAAAAATTTAAAGGGTTACAGCCATTTTTCCCAAAGCATTTACCACGCTTGCCGCAATGTTTGACCCTCCCTTTCGACTCGCGTTGGAAATATATGGATAATCCATCTCAATCAGCGTCGCCTTTGATTCCGCTGCATTTACAAATCCGACAGGAAGCCCGATTATTAGAGAGGGTCTGGCTTTATTTTCCTTTACCCGTTCAATGAGGCGAAAAAGTGCTGTTGGCGCGTTACCGATAACATATATTCCGTCTTTAATCTCGGGAAGGGCAGCATCGACAGCCACTTCCGCCCTTGTTTTTCCGGTCTTTAACGAAATCTTTATTACTTCCGGATCATTAATATAACATTTTATGATGCTGCCGAAGCGTTGGGCATCTTGCTTACGAATACCGGCCCTTGCCATATTCGTATCCGTGACGATGGTTTTTCCCCGCCGGATGGCGTTCACTCCTGCTGCGATGGCTTTGGGGTGGAATCGAACCGTCTTTATATATTCAAAATCCGCAGAGGTATGGATCATCCTCTGCACAATCCGCCATTCATCAGAAGAAAAATTATGCGGACCCGCCTCTTGATCAATGATTTTAAAACTTAACGTTTCGATTTCTTCGGGTTTCATAAAATTTATTTTCTTTCCTGTTTATACTGCAAACATGATTCGACAAATTGTTTGCCCACTTCCGGACAACTACCGAAATGAAGGTGATTGTAACTTCCCAGGGTGTGGTTCACCATATATCCTTCTTTTGTTATTTTGATTCTTTTCCTGGGTGATACCTGATAAACCGTCTCTACATTTCCAGAATATTCTGTTAATTCCGAATAGTGAAATTCATGCCCTCTGACCGTTTGGCCCCTTTTTCCGATAACCGTATCTTTTGTAAAGGTTATTTCCCGATATCCTAATGATTTTAAGCGGGTAAACATGGATGTGACAAATGGAAAGCATCCGGTCATGGGAAACAAGTTTCCGTTCGTGTCGCGTATTTCCCTGCAAAGATACATGAATCCACCGCATTCTCCATAAATGGGCATGCCTTGCAGGCTTTTTTCCTTAATCTGTTTTCGCAACCCTGAATTTTTAAAAAGCTGTTTTGCGAAAAGCTCGGGATACCCGCCGCCTAGATATAATCCGTCCAGATCGTCCGGAAGATATGCGTCGTTAATGGGGGAGAAACAAACGAGTTCTGCACCCTGTTCTGTCAGTATATCGAGGTTATCTGCATAATAAAAACAGAACGCATTGTCCATTGGCAGCCCGATTTTCACTAAAGGGCTTACCGGACATTTTTGAGCCTTTGGTTTGTATTTGGGAGTTTCCAAATCCGGAAGAAGATTTAAAAAAGCATCAACATCCAGACTGTCTTCAATAATATTTGCAAACAGATCGATTTTTTCTCCGCCAAAGGGATGATCCTCCTGAGTGACAAGACCCAGGTGTCTTTCAGGGATCAATATCTCCTTATTATGAAGAATGCCCCCCAGACAGGGCATGGTGACATTATCCTTCAGCGCTTGTTTTAAATACTCCAGATGCCGGCTGCTGCCTATATTATTAAAGAGAACACCGGCATATGTAAGATCAGGGTCAAACCGTTCAAACCCCTGAACAAGGGCTGCAGCACTCCGAGCCATGCTTCTGGCATCAACAACCAGGATAACCGGAAGTCCGATCCATTTGGCTAATTGGGCGGTAGAGCCGGCTTCACTTTTGCCGTCATAACCGTCATAAAGACCCATTACACCTTCAACAATCGCAATATCGGCTGATTGGGTGTGCTTGAAAAAATTATTCACATTATATGATTTTGAAAGCATCCAGCCGTCCAGATTCCTGCTGGCCACTCCGGTGATACGGGTATGGTGACCGGGATCAATAAAATCAGGTCCTACCTTAAACGGAGCCACATTAAGACCGCGTTTGGCTAAAGATGCCATAAAACCAAGGGTAACCGTGGTTTTCCCGCATCCGCTCATTGTGCCTGCTATGATTAGTCCTTTAATAAAAATAACCTCCATAAAAAAACCCTTCAAACCGTAATCGATTTGAAGGGCTGCACCCAGTTTTCTTTGCCGCTTCTATATGCCACAACCGCTGTTTAGCGCAGGGTAATGGCTGTATGTTAAGGCAGGTCTTCTGGCTCTCGGATCAATCTATTGCCTGCACCTTCCCATCCCGTTAAAGCGAAACAGTGGTATATTGCAGAGTTCGTACCCGATTACAGCGGCGGGACCGCTCCCGGTTCTCACGGGATTCCCTATTAGTCTCGTATGAGCACCTTAACTAAATTTAATTTGTAATGAAATGTAACATGCAAGTCAAGACAATTATGACCTGAGCTTTGCACAGAAAATTTTAAACTTGAGTTTTAAAGTAACAGCGGAAGTTTTTTTAAATACGCAAGTGGGAGGGTAGATAAACGATTAACTTGATTTATGTCTTGACAAAGAAAAATTGATATGGCAAAGGGAAACATAAAAACTGATTCAGAGATTTTACAGTAACCCGGAACACGGTGAAATTCCGTGGCAGTCCCGCTGCTGTAACCCCGGTCTTTTCTTTGAAAAGGCGACCTTTTTAGCATTCAATGCCACTGTTTCGTTTCAACGAAATGGGAAGGCTGCTTAAAGGGCGGGGAAGCCAGAAGACCTACTGTAATTTTTTTGTTCAGGGACCAGATGGTAAATGGAACCTGTATCAGCCTTTTATTAGGATGATGCAGGTTTTTTTATTTTAGGGGTGTAACAAACATATTTATTACAAGGAGGATATTATGAAAAAAGAAAAAATTATTTCCTATCGTCGGCAGTGCCTTAAAATCGGTACAGGTCTATCACATTATATTTTACTGTCGCCCAAAGTGGAAAAGAAAAACTAACAAGGTAACTTTATGGAAAGTAAACACTGCCTTAAAACAGCAGCGAAAAATATCCGGTATGCAAATACCGGATATGGGCCTCAACTATCGGTGATAGACATAGGTCTTACGGATAAGGTTGCGGTTATCGAACCTGATTCGGCATTCTGGGCTTTGGTGGAAAAAGATTCCATCAATGAACTTTTTTCGGGTTCATTTGTTAAAAATCTTCAGGAACATATAAAATCTTTTCAAAAAGAGATGGAATATCTTCGTTTTGGACTGAAACCGTCGGCAGTATATTTCAATCCGACGGAAAGGTGCAATCTTAATTGTACATACTGTTATCTGCCTGAAGATATGAGACGGGAAGGCACAACAATGACCAATGAAGAACTTTGCGATGCTCTTGACCGTCTTCATCTATATTTTAAGGATATTATGCCCGAAGGTGAAAGGCCGCAAATAATATTTCATGGAAGTGAGCCGATGCTTGCAAAAAAACCGATGTTTGCAGGTATCAAAAAATTCAATGATAAATTCCATTTCGGTTTGCAGACCAATGCCACACTTCTTGATGATGATGCGCTTTCATTCTTGATGGACTATCATGTGGGTATCGGAATATCTCTTGATGGTCCTTCACCTGAAATTGCCGACATTACCAGGAAAAACTGGCAAAATTCCGGTGCTTTTAACAAAGTTGTAGAAGTGCTGGATAAACTGGTGAATTACCCAGCTTTTAACGTAATCACCACTGTTACAACTGCAAATGTTCACACACTGCCTGAAATGGTTGATTTTTATCACGAGCATCAAGTGAATGTGGTTATGTTTAATCCTGTAAGGTGTACCCAAAAAGGAGGGATGGAGTTAAAACCGGAAAATGATCTTATATGGGAACATTTTTCCAAGGCTCTGGACCGCACCTGGGAGCTTTTCAAAAAAACTAACCATAAACTGGTAATTGCCAACTTTGCCAATGTTCTTGCAGGAATTACCGGTCCGACCGGAAGACGTTTGATGTGCGATATTTCTCCCTGTGGCGGAGGGCGCTGTTTTTTTGCAGTGTCTGCAAATGGAGATGTTTTTCCCTGCAGCGAATTTATCGGTTTTGCTGAATTCAAAGGGGGAAACCTTTTTCGGGATGATTTGCATTCAATACTCAAAGCCAAACCTATTGAAGATATAACAAACCGCAAAGTTGAGAACATTTTTCCCTGCAACATGTGTGCGATCCGCCATTTCTGTGGCGCCCCATGCCCTGCAGAAGTAAAAATGTTGTCCGGAGATCTGGACACTCCCAGTCCTTATTGCGAATTTTATGAAGAGCAGGTCCGATATGCATTCAAAGTAATTGCTCATAAACGTGAAGATGCATATTTATGGGACGGCTGGAAAGATGAAACAGAAATAACCTATAACTATGCTTTATAGCATAACTATGTGTTACACCCCTGAATTTTAATTTCTTATTTCTGTTTATGGAATATATAGACGATAAACAATCGTAATTTAAAATTGACAATCTCGCAAAAGTCCCATACCTGTCATGCCGGACTCGATCCGGCATCCAGAAACTATTGAAATTACTGGATTCCGGCTTTCGCCGGAATGACGAAAAAGAGAAAATTTTGACTTTTTACGAGTTCATCAAAATTTGTAGAAATTAATAAGAAAACCATTGCTCCAAGATTTCATTTATCCATCATTCAACATGGGATGCAAAGCGAAGTCAAGTTCTGCTTCTTTAGAATGTTGATTATAAATTCCATTTTTCCAAGTAAAAAGGTGGATTGATGGCCTGGATTTAAAAAAATCTTGACATTCAAATCCGGATTAGATAAACAATTTTCCAAGGTGCCATTTGGGCTTAATAGGGAACCCCGTGAAAATCGGGGACGGGCCCGCCGCTGTAATTGGGGACGAAAGCTGCAGATTGCCACTGCTCTATTGAAAATAGGACGGGAAGGCGCGGTTAGTAGGATGATCCATAAGTCAGAAGACCTGCCTGGATATATGTGGTGAACCCTTCGTGGACAGGGGGGCAGCCTGAAGGTCTTGAGGATAAAAAAGGGAATCCCCGGATCGATTCATTTCGGTTCGGGGATTTTTTTTAATAAAGTCATCATGAACCTTGCGAACATAAAAAGAGCGTTGCAGTTTATAGATAAAAATTTCCACAGACCCTTATCCCTTGAGGAAGTATCAAGGGAAAGCGGTATGAGCAAATACCATTTTGCCAGAACTTTTAAGGCCGTTACCGGAATTACTTTCAAAACCTACCATAATAAGAAACGGATAGAAGCGGCAAAAGATCTGTTAAAAGATAATGAAATGCAAATAACTAATGTATGTTATTCTCTGGGATTCAATGATACTTCCTATTTTAACAGGGTTTTTCGCAAGTATGAGGGAGTCACACCTTCCTTGTATAAAAAACGAGCGGCGACCCGGGAGCTGCTATTCAGAATCCGGAATGAAAACCAACCCTAATTTTACCTCTTGGAAATTCTATAAATTTTCGAAAATATAAGTCTATTAATGACATCCTGTTTATGCCACCTCCATGGCCCCATTGAAATAGAAAAAAATTTTACGGGGTAAAAATGCTGGAATACTGCATGCATCATTTTCCAAAACGGGTCTCTACATCCATTCTATCATGCAAGATACGGATAATTTCAATATATGCAGGGTGTTGGCGATAGAAAATTAGATGTCTCCCCACATGATAAACCCGATAATTTTCCCGGATATCATCGCGAGCGGTTCCTAAAAAAGGTTGATCTGCCAATAGATGAAAGCTTTCATCGAGCTTTGAAAGATAAATATTTCGCTGCTCACGGCCCCACATTTTCTGTGTAAATCGACCAATAGATTTCAAATCATTCAAAGCTTTCGCTGTCAGCCGAAATGACAACATTAGTGGTCACTTTCTTTGTCAAGATCTTTTAGCAAGCCGTCTAGCGAATATTCAACAAACCCACTTTCTTCACCGTCCGTTAATGCGCTGCGCAAAGCGTTCAATTTGATTTCTCGTTCTTCAAGAACCCTTAATCCGTCCCGAAGAACTTCACTCGCAGATGCATATCGGCCACTTCTGATTTGATGAGCAATAAATTCTTCAAAATGTTTGCCAAGAGTAACACTGGTATTTTTTTGCATGGTAAAAACGCTCCTGAACCTTTAATAAATACCAATATATACCAATATATAATATTTGTCAAATGTTTATACCTAACTGATCGTAGTCATCTATTGCGATCAATCAGGATAAAATTCTTTGGTTCTCCAAAAAAAAGAAAAGCAATATAAGCCGGTTTTTAAGCAAAAAAGTACAAGCTTTTTTATTTCGTCATGTTTATATAGTTTAACAATAAAAAGACAGGAAAAGAGAAAGCGGTGAAAATCCGCTGCTGCCCCGCAACTGTGATCCTGTTCCCGAATCAGTAACGGGTCCGGCACCCTGACCGATGAGGCCACTGTTCAGAGTCAATAAAGAATATTTTCCAGGAAAAGCCACACCCCGGATCTACATTGGATTGCTGCCCGAAATGGACCCCGACAAGATCACCTTTATCGGCAACAGTTCCCTGTTGGGCACTAAAATGAATGCACTGACCAACCGCACTGGCCGGGACATGGTGGTAACTAAAGGAGGAATCGATGCTTAACGAAGACTATGTTATCAAGTTTCCGGTGGACAAACACGGACTGGATCAAGATGAAGAATTTATCATTGTGAATACCGGAAAACAGTCGGAGAAAATTCGGCTCCACGATTACAAACGGATCTACAATGTTCCGGGGCTCTATGAGGAAGCTCTTTACAAACGGCTGAAGTGCGAATCGCCGCAGGTTCTGTGCTCCTTGCTACAAGAGGCCATGGATGAATCCGAAGAAGATTGTACGCAGCTGAGGGTGCTGGACTTTGGTGCCGGCAACGGCGTGGCAGGCGAATGCATGAGAAAACAGGTGGGCTGCGAGACATTGGTCGGCGTGGATATTATTCCGGAAGCACGTAAGGCTGCCCTGAGAGATCGTCCGGATTTATACGATGATTACTTTGTTGTAGATTTCAACGAACTTGAAGAAGCCGATGAAAGACAACTCCAAAAATATGACTTTAACATGCTCGTTACGATAGCTGCTCTGGGCTATAAACACATCGGCACCGAAGCTTTTTTAAAGGCCTTTGATTTTGTTGATGATAATGCGTGGATTGTTTTCAACATAAAAGACAGTTTTCTTTCTGAAGGAGACGATTCGGGATTCGAAAAAAATCTTTCCAGTTTAATGGATAGCCGCCTTTCCGTATTAAAGAAAAATCATTATTGTCATCGTCTCTCCATTGCAAATGAACCGCTCTACTATTACGGTATTGTAGGCAAAAAGAATGAATAGGAACAAAGAAAATAATATAACTGAACGGGGTGCAAGAGAGATTTTTATTGTAATTGCGGATAAGATTACTTTTATTGGGATATTGATATCCAAAAATAATGGAAAGTATAAAATTCATGGATATGTTAAGTTCGATGACGGGCATACCTGGTATTTCAGCTCGCCACTCGGTGATCAAAATGCTTTGAGACAGAACCTGTTAACAATCAGCCGGAAGATTGGATCGATAGGTGTTGTAACCATCAATATGCCGCGTATCGGCTACCT
The DNA here is from genome assembly GCA_019308685.1 of Deltaproteobacteria bacterium. Taxonomy (GTDB): domain Bacteria; phylum Desulfobacterota; class Desulfobacteria; order Desulfobacterales; family UBA11574; genus S5133MH16. The sequence goes on along the minus strand of JAFDHQ010000113.1, from coordinate 528 downwards.
TAGAGAAAGCCAGGAAAGATGCCCGACCTGCCATTCAGAAACTGAAGTTTACTCCAGGGTGACCGGCTATAGTCAGCGACCACCAGTAGAACTGGTGGCTTGAGGAGGGCCCCTAAAAGGGGCCACCTGCTCGCTATGTTGACACAAGTTGGCCGGTTTGGCCCGTTAGCCCGTTAGCCGGTTTCTTGTTTTTAATTTTTATATTCGTTGGAGCATATTACATCTCGGCTAACGACCTTAAATATTTTTATCTTTTATACACTTACGGGCCAACCGGTTAACGGGTTAACCGGCTAACCACTTTTGGCATCTGGACGTAAACGCCTGACCGGCAGAGCCTATTAGGTTCACACCAGCAGAGCTGGTGGTTTAATGAGATTAATGAGAAGGAACTGTTTCGTCTTAAATCGATCGTCGAACCATGGGTTAGGAAATGTATTGTACGATGTTAATTGCCGCCATTTTGTTCGAGGATATTTATTTTGTCATGCTGACGGAGGCCGTTATTAACATGGTGCTTTAAACATA
>JAFDHQ010000282.1 GCA_019308685.1 Deltaproteobacteria bacterium | reverse complement strand
ACCGTTCCGGATTGATTAAAGCTCCATCCGCTGCCTGGCAGACAGGTAGCCGGGGAATGAATCGACTCCCCCTTTCTTTGGCTCTCATAATAAGCCACATAAAAGTTAACTTTTTTTCCGTCAAGGTTTTTGTAATTACTAATAACATATTCGCTCAAATCCAGAGCATCGATAAATTTTTGTGCCATGGTTTGATGGCGAGAAGCAGTCCAATCACCTATTTTGAGTGGAAATTGGTTTAGATTCTTTTTTGAAGGAATCTTTTCGCGAAAATCAATGGTGTATGAAATTGCGAAAGTTGTTCCTAATAGGATTATGGCAACAACGAACATAGGTTGAAGCAACAATCCATGCTTTGAAACCATATTTTTACTGCTGATAGGGCTCTTACCTAATGTCATCGTATCAGTTTCTTTCGACTCAGAAGTTGTCTTTGACTGGAGGGGCGGCAGTTTTTCTAAAATTTTCATCTCGATCAACAGCACCGGAATGCAAATGGCAAAAATTAACATTCCCGAAAATTTATGGAAGAAGCCTTCGGCCACTTCGGCGCCAAAGTATTTATAGAGAATGGCGGTCATGGCAATTCTGAAACTGTTGGTCACGATAGCCAAAGGTACAGATGAAAATAACAGCACGGCCCGTTTCCAGATATGGTCCTTAAAGAAATACACCAAAAGCAGGCTCAATACAATTAGAGAGATAAGCGAATGCAATCCGCTGCAGGCATCCACTACCTGTAATTTTGTAAACCCCAGATCAATGATGTTTCCTTGCCGGGCCGCCGGCAGTCCATAAGCCTGGAGCATAGAGACGCCTAATTTGGAAGAAATCAGTCGTAACTTCAACATGATCCGAGTGTTAATAAAGTTGGGCATCGGAAACATGGTTAGGATAAAAAACAGCGCAAAGCCAATGGCTTTAATCTTTTGCCAACCCATATGCAATAAGAGACCAGCCCAAGATGGTTCCGAAGGAGTAGAGGCCAGTTCGTCACGTTTGAGCCATATCAGAAAAAATACTAATGGCGGAATCAGCCAGCAGTAGCTGTAGGCTTCCTTTTCCCAGTCATGTGTTATTAACCAAGTAAAGGCTGAATAATAAATGCCCAAAAGCAAAAGCCCGTAGATAGTAAATTTTATCCAACTGACCGGATTTATTTGTGTTAATTCTTTCAATCCACTCCTTACATTAAGATTAGCCACTGAGACACGAAGCCCCTAAGATTCGGCGTTAACGGCCCAATTAGGATCAGGAATACTTATTGTAGTCATAAAAGAATCGGGTTCGAAGTTAATTTCCGTCTCTAACATTTCTTGAGCGCCAATTTTTAGAGATTCTAATAATTCTGATTTTGTCCTTTCCTGAGCATTGACTCCAGGCAGATCGATCAACCAACCAATCCACCAATCATCTACTTTTTTTATAACTGCTCTATATCTCATGATTTTACCTCACAAATGGAATTTTTAGATCTTTACAAATTTTTCTTGCAAGCTCATCAACAATTTCATTATGTCTTGGAACTTGTGTTTTAAACAGACCCTTTTGGAATATAGTATGCCTTCTCCCCTCACGCAATAATGAAGCACCATGTTTTTTCAAATGTTTTAAAAGTTGATTTCTTTTCATCCTTGAAAACAGTATCTTTGATGGATTTACAACAGTATATCGACTAATCTGTCAGGCGAATTGGGTTTTATCAATGTCGTCTGGGAATTGATAAAAATAAAAGAAATCAAGTCAATCTTGCCTGCCCTGTTAAATTCCAGAGGACTATTTATCTGGGGTTAATCCTGTCTAAACATCTAGGATATTTAATAAGTAAAAAATTTGGGTTTTCAGATCATTGGATCGATTTTATATAAGCTTCCAGTTCCTCAGCGAATTGGTTGAAATCGTCTTTCCCTGATTGAATATTTGCAATGAGCTTTTCGTCGTCTATGATCCAATAACGATGTACAAGGCTGTTACGAAAATCAAAAAAAGGTTTCAACTTTTGAAAAAGCTCCTCCGAAATAATTCCTTCTTTATAACCCTTGACAATTGTATCAATATAGCCACTAACAGCAATGCCTTTTTGTTTGGCCAAGATGTGCTGAAGGGTATTTGACATAGCCTCTGCCAGTTCAATTAATATGTACTTGGCCGCTTTAAGCTCTATAGAATCGGGGAGTAACGTATTTTGATCTACGATCATCTTCAGATCGTGAGCACTGCGAACAATGTCGGATAAATGCTTTTTCAACCGGATAGTATCGATCTTCATGCGCACACCTCGGCGATCAATCCTTCACACTCCCTATATTTCATGCTGAACGCCTCGATAAACGATGCTCTTTGAGAAAAATCATTATCAAGCAAAAGCTCGCCCTGACTCAGCACGTCTCTTAAATACAATAAGGAAAAAAGATCACCTTTTCTTAATAGATGGTTAATCACCCGTACATCAAATGTATCCGGGTTTATTCCGGTTTTTTCCGAAAGGGCTATTTTTAAGTC
>JAFDHQ010000112.1 GCA_019308685.1 Deltaproteobacteria bacterium | reverse complement strand
TGGCGGTAACGCTGCATGTGGCGGTATGTGCGCCCAACACTTCCGATTTTAAAAAATGTCAAATCATCCTCCCTCACTATTCAGATTCTGTGTCAGATATTTCAGGTTTTCCAAGGTTTCTTTTGCTATCTTTTTCCCAATTTCGATCATCTCATATGCTTTATGAAATTCATAAAAGCCACAGGCGTTACTCGGAATTTCAATGACCACGTCCGGCTGATATCCTGCCATTTTATATCGTGTAATGGCATGTTGCATGGCATCAATCGTTTTTCTGAATATTTTCGTGTAATTGAGGCCGGGTTCTTCTTTGCCGGGAAGTTTTTGTTCCAAAAAGTATTTATTTTGTCATGCAAGAGGTGTTGTCGTTTATTTTCTTTTTCGGGTATTATTATTTGATGTTTTATTGTTATGCTCGAATTTAAGTTAACCGCAACTGTTAAATCGGTCATATCGGATAGCGTGGGTCATATTTTGCAGCCACACTTCTTTTTGAGTTGTCAAATCAGTAGCCACAGCAGTAAAGGAAATTGGCAAATCCTCAATATTATTTTCACCAATCATCTCCTCCATGATGCTGAAGACTCTGTCGCCTTTGATAAAACCTATTTTACCGATTGTGAAATCCAGCAGCTTCAATACATCCAGAACGTCAAGAGTTAAAACCCACTCCTTATAAGCATCAAGCTTTCCGCAGGCATAAAGTCCGCCGATCAATGCTCCCATGGAAGATCCGGCTATGGATTTAATCTCATAACCATAATCCTCCAACACTTCAATTATCCCGATATGGGCGTATCCTCGAGCGCCTCCGCTTCCAAGGACCAAAGATATGTTTTTTTTCATATTATTCCTTCTTGTCTTTCTTTAAAGCATGCTTTGCCCCTTTCCACATACCCGTAATGGCCCCCCTGGCTACATCCACAGACCTTTTTCCGAGTTCTTTGGTCTCTTTAGCCATGACATGAGCTGTTTTGCTTGCAGCTTTTGCAGTCGCTTTGGCCGCATCTCTGCTGGTCTCTTTCAGTCTTTTGGCAGTTGCTTCTGCAGCATGTATAGCTTTTTCTTTCAAGACAGAACTCGTTTTTTTTGTCTGATCAGCCAGGTCATTTAATACATCCTTTGCCACTTCTCCGGAACGTCTTGCCACTTTGCGGGCAGTCTCTATAAAAAGATCTTCGATTGCCTCCAGATCTTCTTTTGTCTCTGCGAGGTCCTCATGGACAAATGCCTTTGTTTTATCCTCAACAGATTCAACTGCCGATGCGATTCCTTCGTGAGCCCCTTTAAAAGCTCCCAGGGCAACGTCCTTGACCTCTTTACCCGCTTCCTCTGCGGCTTCCACTGCGCCGGACATGACCTTGTCGGCAATTTTCTTCACCCTGTCAGCGGTGAACCGGCCCTCTTTAAGCGCCCTTTCCGTGGCATGGCTTGTAATCTGAACGACGGTTTCTTTTACATCTTTTCCTGACTCAATAGCATGTTTTACCGCTTCTTTAACAGTCTGTTTTGTTAAACCCAATAGTTCTGTACTTTTCAGTTTAATGTCGAACACAGCAGATTCCACCTGTTCTTTAATTTCTTCAGGCAATGAAGCCACTGCCTCTCTTGCCCCTTCCAGGCCCTCCCTGAGACCATGGGCCAACCCGGTCCTTTCATCTTCCAAACGTGTTTCGAGTTTGCGAAGTTCTTCCCGGGTGGCCTCAACCGCTTCATCTCCTCTGATGCGAGCACCGGCAATTGCGCCTACTACGGCCCCCTCTACTTTATCTTTTACATCCACGCCCACATCCTTCAAACCCTCAATAGCAGCAGAGACAGCATCTTTCACAATAGGGCGAAGTTCCTCAATATCCCCTTTGCTTTCAGCTACGGCATCTGCTACCGCCGCCCTGACAGTTTCATATACTTTTTCCGAAGTAACCTGCCCAGCCTCTTTTGCCCTTTTCAATTCATCTTTAATATGATCTTTCATCTGATTTTCTGACATGATTTGTACCTCCTTAAATTTATGTTGTTGGTTAGAAATTGCTTGTGTATAAAATTATCCGCTTTTTTCCATAATTCTCCTATTAACACCTTTTTTCGGATGTCAGCCCGTAAAAAATAATGTTAAATAATTCAGTAAGATAATGCTCAATGCGCTCCTCGCGCTCTTGAACCAGCCAGTTAAGCTCAAATCCCCTTAGTGCATAGCCAATGGCTCTGGCGGCAAGGAGGGTCTCCTTAAGCTGAAAAACACCTTTTTCCACCCCTTCTCTTAAAATAGAGTCGATGATATTGACCTCCCGTTCAAAAAAATCGCTTCGAATGCTTTCAGCGCTGGGTAAAAGTTTTTCTATGCCTTCCCGATCCAGATTAAGGATATTTATCGCATGGCGCATATACCGAAACTTGGCACGGGCAAAGGCGGTAAGTTTGTCGTCGGGCGATACCTCTTGAGCCACTGATGAAGTAACCCTTTCCACAATTTCATCCGCTTCCCGGCGAAGGACTTCCAGATAAACCTGGTCTTTGCTTCCGAAGTAGTTATAGATGGTGCCTTTGGCCACTCTCGCCATTCGGGCAACCTCGTCAAGACTTGTTTTTCTGAGACCGTACCGGGCAAACATCTTCCTTGCGGTTGTTAATATGGATTCCAGCTTTTCCTGCTTCATATTTTTATCCTTTCCCATACTCAATTGAACGCTTTTCGTTTTATAGTGCAAAAATAATAAGAAAAAAATGAATGTCAAGAAAAAAATCATCAACAAGACCTAAAACTTGAGAACCGAAGTTTGAAGGTAATTGTGGAATCATAGGTTCTATTCTTTCTTGGTGTCTTGGTGGCGAGAGCAAAAAGTTTTGCCCTGTATACGTGCGGTCACGCAAAGGCAGGAACAAAATACACAAAACTAAGGAGAATAAATATGACAGTCTCGTAAAAAGTCAAAAAACATCATTTTTTGTCATTCCGGCGAAAGCCGGAATCCAGTAAATTCAATTAGTTCTGGATGCCGGATCAAGTCCGGCATGACGGTTTTGGGACTTTTTACGAATGCATCAACTATGAGCTAAAATAAAAAATGAACGTCCAACATCGAAGGACTGTACACCTTCGGTGTTTCAATTTTATAATCTAATGGAGCGACACGCGGCGCAAGCGCCTGCGCTGCGCGAGCGATATCCTTATTCGACGTTCGATGTTAAGCGTTCGATGTTCGATGTTCAAATTGTTGCATCTGAAATTACGACCGAGCTTTCATAACACCTCGAAAATACATACATAGGTCAGGAGTTCTGAATTTAATGGAAGCTGCCGCATATGTGGCAAGTTTTTTACTTTTTGACAAGCGCAGGTTCCAGAACAATCAAGGCATCGGCGGCAATACCTTTACCCTCTGAGATTATTACCGGATTAATATCGATCTCCTTAATGATATCGTGCTCTATTCCGATCCGTCCCACCTGAATGAGGATTTCTCCCAACTGGTCCAAATCCGCCGCTTCCATTCCGCGAATATTTTCCAAAATCCTTCTGCCCTGGATTTCTTCCATCATCTCCAAGGCATCTCTTTTGTCCAGAGGAGCCAGGCGAAAGGTAACATCCTCAAGGATTTCAGTGAATATTCCGCCAAGGCCGAACATTACCGAAACTCCGAACTGATGATCGCGAGTCATGCCGATCACCAATTCCCGCCGTCCTTTAAGCAGCTCTTGGACCAATACGGCACCGCCGGTCCCATTTAAAATTTTCATTATGTCTTTAAACGCAATTTCAGCTTCATCGTCATTTCTGATATCCATACGAACCACATTCTGTTCGGTTTTATGGATGAGATCACCTGCGGACCCTTTTAAAACTAAGGGGTATCCTATTATATTTGTCGCATGGATCAATTCGCTTTTCGTAGTCACCAAAAATTCTCTGGTAACCGGAATTTGGTAGGCGGAAAGAAACTGTTTGGACTCGTATTCTGAAAGCAGGGTCCTTTTTTGGCTTATAACGGTTTCTAAAATTTGCTTTGGGGATGTCATGAGTGACGATTTCCTATATTTTTTTCCAGTAATTTCGATTTGTTCGCAGTCCCTGAATACTTTCCACTGGATCATTAAAAACGGGAAAGGGGCTCATTCTTTTGTATTCTTCAATATATTGCCGCTCAGAAAGAAAGCTTAACGCTATGGGCTTGTTATAAGCGCTCATGGTCGCGTTTAAAAAGTCCAGCATCTGCTGAGTGTCGTCACTTCCCTGTCCTAACAATTTGGCAATTTCCGGATCATAGAACAACGCCAGTACCATTCCATCGATATAATCCAATTTTAGGCAGTGTTCTACCGCAAAAGTCAACCCTTCGATACTGTGCACATCGCCGAAGTCCATGGGGTTCGCCATACGGACCACACCGCCCCGGCGAAAACTTTCTATTTCATCCAGTAGGTCACGGGGCAGCGAAGGGCATTTAAAGCCGTATTCTTCGCACGCATCTCCGAGAATTACAGAAAAGCCTCCGGATAAAGATATGACCGCCAAACGGTCACCGGAAAGCGGTGGGAGGTGCAGTGCTTTAGCGCAGACGGTCATTTCGCGGATATTTTTTACTCGTACAATCCCCGCCTGTCGAAAGGCCCCGGTTACAATTCGGTCGTCATTTACAAGTGCTGCGGTATGAGATTTGGCAATTTTGGCGGATGTCACGCTGACATTGGATTTGAAAAAAACAATCGGCTTGTCGATTTTCCGGGCCAGATCGATCAATTTCCGGCCGTCCTCAATACTCTCCAGGTGTACATGTATCTGTTCGGTATCTTCGTCATCCATAAGATATTCCAGATAATCGATTTCATTAAGATCCAGTTTGTTTCCGATGCTGATGACCTTGGAAAATCCCACATGTTCCTCGGAATATAAATGGGCGGCCTGGACGGTTACGCCGCCGCTTTGGGTTACCAGACTGATTCGCCCTTTTTTAAACCGTTTGGCTCGAAGAGGATTAAAAGGGGTGCACAACCCCGAATTCGTGCAAATCACGCCGATACAGTTCGGGCCGATCAATCGAATTCCGTGATGCTTGACTACGGCAAGCACGTCTTTCTCAAATCGGTTCTCTTTTCCGGAATATTCCCGAAAACCTGCGGTGGAAATAATTGTGTGTGAAATTCCCTTACGGCCGCAAATGTCCAATGTTTCGGCAACATAGGGCGCGGGAACCAGAATCACCGCCAGTTCAATACCGGCGGGCAATTCATCCGTTTCTGTAATGATTTTTATCCCATTAACCGAGCCACGGCTTCTTCCCACAGGAAAAATATCTCCTTTGAACCCCATGTCCCGGCAGTTGGAAACAATATTTTTTGCCAGGTTCCTCTGGCTGTCTGCTACACCAAAAACGGCAATGCTTAACGGGTAGAAAAATTTTTTCATAAATGATCTTTTTGTCTCATATATGGCCCCCATGAAATAGAAAAAGTTACATGGGGTAAAAATAATGGAATTTTTGGGCCGAAGCCCCTAATTCCAGAACTCCTGACCTGTATACGTAATTTCAACGTTAGATGAAGGTTTAGTCGTCATTTCAGATGCAACAATTTGAACATCGAACGTTCAACAACGAACGTCGAATGTGGAAGGCGCTTGGCTTTGTCTTTATTATAAATGGTAGAATACATTATTCGATGTTCAACGTTCGATGTTTACCCGCCTTCGGCGGCGCCAGAGGCGACCAGGGTTCGATGTTCGACGCTCGTCTTTTATATGCCCTCAAGGTGTGGATTCTTCATTAAAATACGTTGAATCTGAATTTACGATAGGTCAGTAGCCCTGAATCCCTGCGGTTTTTTATGGCTGTGCGAGGCTAAATGTCAAGAAAATTATATAGGATTCTTTTAAAGGGATGTGCACAAGCTTTCTTTTTTTCATTCATAAACCTATTCTTTAATAGATTTTATTAGCGGGTTTCTCATGGCTAACTTTTTTGATCTTTCCCCAGGTTTTGACAGTAAAAAGTAATTAGCAAAATGAAAGCGATCATCAGGACAATAAAAAGCCAGGGAAAAACCAAAGCGGTCAAAAGGCCGCCGATTACTGCAATGTTTTTCGTAAAAGAAGCAATCCTGCTTGTGAATGGCTTGAGACAACTATTGATCATACCCCTCCAAACCGACGGGGTGGCGTCGGCGTCTGCCGCGATGTCTCCATCCAGTGTGTCCGACGCAACAGGCAGGGCCGAATTAAAATCACCCATTTCATTGGCGGCGAGTTTCCTGACAACGGGAATGACTAAATTCTGTGACCATCTTAAATCATTAAAATTTATTTTTGGATTATATTTTTTGACCAGCCAGACCGGTATTTCGAACGCTTCATTGCAAAGTGTCCAGATATTGTCTCCTTTTTTGACCCGGTATGTCTGCACAGCGTCAATATTGTAAAAGCTGAAAAAATCCTCCTGAATTTTTTTGTGGTATTCAAACCGTATTTCTTCAAATTGGTCTTTTGAGATCTTGTCCAGAGGAATTTTGACTTTCTTATGCAATGGTAATGGCCTTCCATAGGGAAATCCGTTCAGCCTTCGGATGTGCCATGTCGGAATTTCCAGCCATTCCGCATAGTGCCCCAGGGTTTCCTCGATTTCGACTTGAATGATTCCCACGGGTTTGCCTCTTTTTTCTATAATCTGTTCAACCTGAAGGTTGTCTGTCATAACACCCGGATCGGCCGATATTTCAGAAGCGGTGATTTTGGCCTTAAGTGCGAAAGTGGGTTGTCTGGACGCAATGCTTTTGGCTTGTGTTGCCTGAGATCGGATTCCAAAGGCATGATCATAGGATAATTGGGGCTGCTTTTCTTTCTTAACCATACTTGCGATAGCTTTTGGCAGATCAGGCGTCTCGTCAGGCGCCGGCAATCGCAAATTCTGGTTGATATAAATGATACCTCTGGAATTGAGATTATTGGCCAGGATCAGGTCAGAAACTTTGAGTCCGTGTGTCTTTGCAATTTTTGACACCGTGTCGCCCCTTTTTACCCGGTAAAAGGTGCTGAATTTCTGGTGATGTTTATAAATTTCCCGAGGTAACTCCACAGATGCACCTATAAAACCTTTCACTGTGTGAGCCGGCAATTTCAGCGAATATCCCTTGGGGACATATTTTTGCATTCTAAAAACCGGTGGTCGCAAAGAAGGGTTGAGCCTGCGAAGGGTTGTAATGTCTACTTCAAAATAACTGGACAAGTCTTTGACGGAGGCATAACCGGCAAGCACTATTTCTCGGCTCTGGGCCGGTTTGTCCAGTTCCAGTTCGCCGAAATATTGTTCGTAGTTTTTCGCCACTTTTCGCGCGGCCAGAAATTCGGAGTAAAAATTTCTGGAGGCAAACCGAAAACGTCTGCTTTTGTAATCATTAAAAATCGATTCGTAACCGCCCTTGGCCCATTTTGCCTTTAACACTCCCGCAATCCCATGATTGTAGGCCGTAATTGCCAGCGGCCAGCTTGCAAATTTTTCATAGCTATGCTTCAGCAACTGAGCTGCCGCTTCTGATGATCGAATCGGGTCCCACCGTTCATCCAGGACATACCCAACGGTCATAAACCGCTTGCCGGCGTCACGAACAAATTGCCAGATACCCGCGGCTCCGAATTTGCTATAGGCTTTAAGGTTAAAAGAAGATTCTACATGGGGAAGGTAGGCGAGATCCTCGGGCAGACCATACGACCGAAACACGTCTCTGATCTGTTTGATATAGGCCCCGGAGCGAACAATACCTTCTCGAAAACGATCCTTTTGGCCGATCTGGCAACGGATTTTGTACCTCGCCTTTCGGAAAGCGGACGGATTCGCATTCTTGCCGAACATGGCTGCGATACGTTTTGCTTGGCTGTCTGAGGGTGATGGGTTTCGAGCAAGTTTCTCTAAAACCCTTTTGTATTTATTTTTGGCATTTTTGATCCGTTTCTTGTTGTTTGTTCTTGTACCGGCACCACCAGGTTCCGGCAGTTCAACCACGTCATAGATAATGTGCAAGTTTTCGCTGTCGTGAATAATGCCCTGTTTGGTTGAGTACTTGGTGTAAACTTGTGTCCAAAATTCAACATTCGGTTTTATGCTGGAATAAACAGGAAAGGGATCAAAATCAGCACAAAACCCCTTAGAAAAAAGCGAGTTTGCCAGGAAAAAAAGGCAAATAAAACAAAATTTCAGATGCATTTTTTTCATAACCGTGGTCTCCTATTTGCCTATAATAGATGGGTCTTAACAGGTAGGCTTCAACCAGATAATCAGGATTTACAGGTAAGCATCCAGTGACGGGGTTTGAGAACTGCTGATGGGTTTCTAGTCATTTTTTTTAGCGGTCCAATGGTTTAGACTTTGTACTCTATGGACAGACTGAGATCTGCAAGAATCATGCAAGATTAAAAACTGAATTTCTGAAAAACAATTAAATTCATAGATATCGAGTCGTTAGAAAATACAAAAAGTTACATACCACAGCTATTGTGACAATTTTTGGCAATCCCATTGCAGTTTTTCGGCAGATATTGGGTTGGTTTCAAAAGGGG
>JAFDHQ010000111.1 GCA_019308685.1 Deltaproteobacteria bacterium | reverse complement strand
CCAGGGCGGGCTTTAGCTCACTTTAAACTTTATCCGCCACCGTACTTTGGCGGATTTAGTTCACTTCAAACTCTTGCAGCGATTCTTCAGGCAGAGCCGGAGAACTCTGACCTGAGTGGTTGAAATGTTAAATTTTATTTCACTAAGGTTAAATACTCAATAGTTAATTTCTCATTATCTTCAGTGGTAATCTCTTTGGGAAGTCTTTCCATTGCCAAATCAATAGCTTTGTCAATCATTTCTGCCTTAAATTTGTTTTTGGCCTGTATAAAATGAGTATCGATTCTTCGCTTTGCGTCTTCCAGCATCATCTTGCTTTGCTTTTGAGCGGTTTGGATAATAACCTTTTTTTTCTTTTCCCCCTGACGAACGATTCGCTCTTTAAGTTCTGTAAAACGGACTTCACTTTCATCAATAGTTTTAAGTATTTCTTCGATATTTGCAGAAATTCCCTGCTTTTTATCCTCCAGGCGTTTGATTTCTTGTGCCAGTTTTTCTTTTTGACCGCGCAGGAAATTCATTATGGGAGTTTTTAAATATTTAAACACCAAAAACACAATAATTCCGAAATTGATCCACCTCAAAATAAGGTCATATATCGGCCGCCAGCTGCTGGCTTTTTCAGCGGCAAGTGCTTCATATCCCAAAAAGTGGAGGCTCAAAATCCCCGCTATGATACAACAGAATATCAAAACTATTTTATGTACACATCTCATGGAGCCACTCTCCGATCCAGCAATTTTTCCATGACAGATACAGCCAGGGCTTGGGATTCTTTTTGGAGGTGTTTTCTTTCTTCATCAATCCGAGCCTTGACTTCCATTTCAGCATTTTTCTTTAATGTTTCAATCTCTTTTTTAGAAGCCGCAAGGATTTCAGCAGCCTGCCGTCCTCCTGAATCTTCAACCTTCCGCTTTAATTCCAGGGCCTCTGCTCTGACTTCCGATTCCTGTGCTTTCAATTTTTGGGTCAGGTTTTCAAGTTCTTTTATCGCATCAACAGTATCTGTCTGTATCTTATCCATGTGGTTTTTTCTGTTGTCCATCACACCCTGTAACGGACGAAACATGATACGGTTGATAATAAACAGAAAAACCAGAAAAGAGATCAGTTGAAAAAGCATTGTCTCATTTATACTGATTAGAGCAATGTTGCTGATAATGTGCATGAGCTATCTTCCGGATTCAGACGTTGTTAAATGGTTAAGCGCTTAAGCGCCCTACATTTTCCAACGAAATATTTTAGCCGCTATTTTCTGATATGAAAATCGAATCCTCTTTAGTTCGTTCTTTCCGAGCTATAGGAAGGCGGTCCTGACTGGAAATTAGACAACGAATAAAAGGAGTAAGGCAATAACCAGTGAATAAATTCCGGTGGACTCGGAAACCGCCTGTCCTACCAACATGGTTCGGGTCAACAGTCCCGCCTCCTTGGGATTCTTGCCGATCGCCTCACAGGCTTTGGCCGCGGCCATGCCTTCACCAACCCCCGGCCCGATGGCGCCAACCCCCATCGAAATTCCTGCCCCCAGAAACGCAGCTGCTTTTATAATATCCGCACCTTCAATCATTTTATTCCTCCTAAACGGTTTTTAATTGAATTTATATTTTCTTATAATTGATTACGTTCAAACAACAAAAATAAGGACCAGGGCGATAACCAGTGAATAAATTCCTGTGGATTCGGCAACCGCCTGTCCCACCAGCATGGATCTTGTTAAATCCGCAATATATTTCTCATTCCGTGCAATCCACGCCACAGCACCCTGACCCGCAAAGCCTTCCCCGACCGCAGGGCCGATGGCGCCTATTCCCATGCATATTCCGGCCGCAAGCAGAGCCATCGGGGGAGCGATCGCATCGGTTGCCGGAAAAGATTTAAACATCAGTATAAAGCTGACCAAAAGGGCATAAATGGCTGTGGTTTGAGTGACTGCCTGACCCAGAAGCATTACATTTGTGACCGGAGTAACGGTTAAGGGTTGCCTGGAAATTCCCTCACAACTGGCTTGAGCAACCAGACCGCCGCCCAAGCCGGAGCCTATGGCCCCGAAACCGGACGAAATCCCTGCACCTAAAATGGCTGCCCAGGTTGGTGAAACAGGATTTGCTGAAAAATCCGTAAATAATAGAATAAAAGACACTACCAGGGAAAAAATAGCCGGTGTTTGACATACCGCCGAGCCGATGAGCATATTTGTGGTTAAGCGGCCGCTCATTGCCGGTTGCCGGGCCATACCTTGACAAGCTGCTCCTGCCGGAAATCCTGAACCCACACCGGATCCGATAGCTCCCAGCCCCATGCACAGCCCTGCACCCAGCAGTACCGGTACGCTTAAAATGTGCGATGGATACTTCGTAAACAGCAGCATTAACGCAATGACCAGAGCAAAAATGGAAGCAGATTCGGCGATGGCCTGCCCCACCAGCATGGACTTGAAAATATCACCCGATTGTCCGGGATTGCGGCCGATGGCCTCATTAGCGCTTGCGGCGGTGTATCCTTCACCGATTGCCGCTCCTATGGCGCCGAATCCCATAGCCATTCCGCCGCCGGTAAACGCTGCTACACTTACCCAGGTTTGAATATCGTATGCCATAAACTAATGTACCTGAACTGCAATATATACAACGGTTAGCATGGTAAACACAAACGCCTGTATGGTTCCAACGAACGCACCGAAAAACGCATTCAGAAACGGTGGTGTAATGATACTGTATGTCAGATATGAAACCACCAGAATAATAATTGCACCGCCCATGATATTACCAAAGAGACGGAAGGATATGGAAATAACTTTGGCAAGCTCTCCGATTACATTCAGTGGCGCCATGATAAACATAGGCTCACAATACCCTTTAAGATAGGTTTTTAAACCTTTAGCCCGGATCCCGGCGTAATGAGCAATAAAAAACCCCATGATCCCGAAGCTAAGCGGCGTGTTGAGATCCTTTGTGGGTTCTTCAAGATGGGGGATAATTCCCAGCCAGTTTGAAAGCAACAGGAACATGAACAGAGCACATATAAGGGGGGCATATTTTTTTGAAAGCTCCTCGCCCAGCGCATCTTCGGTCAAGGCGAAAAGATGCACCACAAAAAGTTCTCCCACCACCTGTAAGGGGCCGGGAAGAAGACGCTTGTTTTTGGCCGCCAAAAAACCAAAGCAAAGCAGTGAAAAGATGACAATCCAGGTCATTATCATGACTTCAAGATTAAAGGTCATATTATGCCCAAAAAAAGGGACGATGATTTGATGGATTCTCCCTAAATCCTCCATAATACTCCTAGACTTGTTTTTCGCGCCGAGACACCATAAGGCTGAATAAATGATCCGCCAGAATAACAAGCTGGACCATAAAAATCCCGAAAACAACCGAGATAAAATTGTATTGATCGAGTTTCATCGCTATTATCAAGGGCACGGCCAAAAGAAAATATCTTAAAAATATGGAACCAAAGGATAAAAAATAAGTTTTATTTTTCGATTTTCCTATACGGTAGGGAAGCATTTGAGCCATTAAGATAAAATTGACAATGCTGAAAATGGTGCCCAGGATCAACCCCTTGCCTATAGGTTTTTGACCTGCCAGAACAAGAAAAAGCCCTGCAAAAATTGCTGCAGCGATGGCCCTGGAACAATATTTTTTCTGGGTTTGTCTAAGGGATTCCATTCCCGAAATTATTATCCTCTTCCTTAACTTCAGTTATTTCCATTATCTGACGATAAACGACTACACCTCCTCCGGTAACACCCAAAATGATAAAGATGGTTATGAAAATACCCTTAGTTCCCAACCATCTGTCAAGGTATAGCCCGATAAAAAAACAAAAAGCGATGCAACCGGCCATGGTAAGGCCCAATTGCGTGACAATGTAAAGATTTTCGACCCAGGGCCGGTTTCTTTGGTAGTCGAAAATCTTTTTTTTTCGTTTTGGCATTCTGCCTGATAAAAACTCTTTAAATTCGAAGCATTGCCTTGATATTTAATAAATGCCTCTAAAAAAAATGATAGACAGATAACAGAAATCATTTGTAACTGTCAAGAAAATAAACGATTTTTTTCTTGATTTGTTTGAATCGAAAAAAAGTATGATTGCATAAAATTTTGTTGTGATATAGGATTAATTATTTTCGTGTGCCCGAGTATATTGATTTTGATCAAAAATTCGAAATCCCAAATCAAAATTTTCCATTTGTTCATTAATAATCTTAACTGTATCAATAATTATTTAACGATATATTTGGCGAACCACTCCTATGCCACGCTCTGCCGCCGAAAAATTACGCCGTTTTTATGATCAGTTTGAAGGCGAGGATAATGTTCTTATTTTGATCAATGCCGATCCGGATGCCATTGCCAGCGCAATGGCTGTCAAAAGATTGCTTTGGCGCAAAGTATCCGGTGTAACCATTTCCAATATCAACATCATTAAACGTCCGGACAATATCGCGATGATCAGTCTATTGGGTGTGGATCTTGTTCCTGTTAAAGACATTGTCAAAGATTCCTTCACCCGTTTTGTAATTGTCGATTCCCAGCCGGAGCATAATGAAATATTTTCAGAGTACCCGCCGAATGTCATTATAGATCATCATCCCGACACCGGTGCAAGTGCGCCTTTTGTGGATATCCGCCCCAAATACGGAGCAACCGCCAGTATAATGACCGAATATTTAAGGGCGGCAAAAATTAAACCTTCCAGTAAACTGGCCACCGGTTTGTTTTATGCCATTAAAACAGATACGGACAATTTTGTACGTCAAACCTTAATTGAAGATATCAGGGCATTCCAGTTTCTTTACCGTCATTCTAATCTCCATCTTATCCACAAGATTGAGCAGTCGGAGTTGACTCTCGATTTTTTAAAATATTTCAAAATTGCCCTGGCGAATAAGCGTATCCGTAAAGGACATATATTTGCCTATCTCGGTCCGGTCGTAAATCCTGACATTTGCGTGATTATCGCGGATTTTTTCATGAAAATCAGTTCTGTGAACTGGAGCATTGTCTCTGGTTTATATCGTAAAAAACTGGTTCTTGTTTTCAGAAACGACGGGCTTCGCAGGGATGCAGGAAAAGTTGCCAAACTCAGTTTTGGACAAATCGGATCTGCAGGCGGTCATAAAAGCATGGCGCGTGCAGAAATTCCATTTACAGACCTCAAAAAGGTTGTTGAATATAAGGATGATAAAAAGCTTTTACGGTGGATCATAAACAAAGTTGAAAAAAAAGCGGGCAAAAAATGAGTTCTGATGCTGTGGAAATGTCTGTGACCATTCTCGGTTCAGGAACATGTGTCCCCTCCCTCAGGCGAAGTTCATGCTCCATACTTATGAAAATAAGGGACAAATTTCTTCTGTTCGATTCCGGAGCCGGGACCATGCGGAAGCTTCTTGAAATCAGTGTGGAAATATTTGATGTTTCTTGTGTTTTTTACAGCCATTTCCATCCGGATCATACCGCTGAACTGGTCCCATTTTTATTCGCCAACAAATATCCAGATGGGAGCCGGCGTAAAATTCCCCTTACACTGATGGCTGGAAAGGGATTTGCGAAATTTTATGACGACCTGAAAAAAGTTTATGGTCATTGGATCGAACTTGCACCGGATCTTTTAACCATTGGTGAATTCGACAATACCAGTTATGACATGAGGATGTTTGATGATTTTAAAGTGGAATCACTTCCGGTTGACCATAACCCGGAGAGCATTGCATACAGAATAACAAGTTCCGGAGGAAAATCCGTGGTCTATTCCGGCGATACGGATGTTTCCGAAAATCTGGTGACGCTTTCAAAGGATGCAGATCTTCTTATTTGTGAATCGGCACTTCCCGATGAATTGAAGGTAAAAGGGCATCTTACTCCCTCTCTTGCAGGTGAGATTGCAGACCGAGCCAATGTCTGCAAACTGGTTTTGACTCATTTTTATCCGGAATGCGACCAGGTCGATATTGAGAAAGAGTGCCGAAAAACCTATTCCGGCCCGCTGCTTCTTGCAGAGGACCTTATGCAAATAAATCTATAGTAATCCGGCATCGTCTTTTATTACTAAGCACACGCATCTTAAATACGATCATTTATAATAGTTAGCTTATTCATTTTATTTAAAAGTTTTAAGTGAAAAGTGATCTAAAGTGCCTAAAATTGATGAATTCTATCATATTTAAACTGGCCTAGCCCCAGGCGAGTTCCTTAAGTTTAGTTCACTTTAGCTCACTTCAAATTTTAGTCACTTTTATGATCAATCGCTATATTGAATGCGGTGGCCTGTCATAAAATACGTCACCGTATTTACGAATCAGAGCACTTAGGTGATATTTTGCGGCCTACATTAACGTTCATGCTGTCATAGGAACGAAAGATCAGCTTTTCACGCTCCAGCCGTTTTTCAGCAAGCGGCTGCAATTTTATTTCTTTTGCTTTTTCTTGCACTGCCTTTTTCGATGGAATCGCATCAAGACCCTCTCCAATCTTTTCACCGGATATGGTATCGAGCACCAGGGCGGTTTTGCCGTCAGAGACCACGGAAATAGGAATCTGGTATTCATCCAGGAGCCTGGCGGCGGAAATAATCTCCCTTTCTCTTGAGCCTAATGAACCCGATGCACATTTAACCGCCATATATCGCTTGTTGTCCACCGAGACTACCAGGTCAACCCATGAGCGATAAAGGTCATCGCCTATTGTCATCTCAAGGGCGGCATCGATTTCAATATCATCCTTTGTATATCCCTTTTCTGCTACCAGATATCTTTCAAACATCTGGCGGTTGGCTTCTGCACCGACATCGGGAATCTTTTCTCCCGTGACATAGTCGGTTATCCATTGGTAAGTTTTTTGGACATCCACATCATGAACTATTTTTCTTTTCACCGAAGGGATGGGTTTTAGTTTCGGGCATCCCTCACATGCTGAATACTTGTTTTCTTTCATTGCATCCTCTTTTTTTACTATAATTTGCAAGAGTTGATCTCGAGTTATGGGATAAAACGGATAGGGCACACTTGAAAGGGCTTTAAATAATTCGTCCAGTTTTTTGTTAATCCCATGGATATCCCTTTACTGTTAAATACTATTAAATGAAAGTCTGGCACGCAAAACTCTGATTAGGAAGTTTTGCAAGACTTATTGTATAAAAATCATCAACTTGTGATTCCAGTGTGCGGGGAGATGAGGACTTTTCAAAAGCGCCTCCGGTTTGAAATCGCAAATCCAGCATCCAGAAAATCCTTGACCGTTCGGAGCTAATTGTGTATGCATATTTCTGAATTTACTCGGATATTTTCTTTCCAATTTGATATAAGTCCTTATTCTCGATCGCGGTTGGACTTACCTATTCTGCTGATTTGATTTTGAAGCACTAATCACTAATATAAATGTTTGATCCCAGCCATTATGGAGATTTATTCATGAAAAAATTGCTATGCTGGCCAGCATTGTTTTGCTTTCATCTTCCGAATACAGTGCTACAATAAAAGGAATATCTGAATTAGAGCCGGACGGCGGGATCACATATAATGTTTAATATCACAGGTTACTCAAAAAGCAAAGGTTTAACGCCTTTTGACCTTTTACGAGATCATTAAAATTTAGTCTAAAGAAAGCCAATAATGAAAACTCGGACCGATGCAGAACGATTTTCAAGGTATCAATCAGTTATAAATTTATTGTTAACCAAAGACAGCTTTTATAAGCCTGATATTTACGAGGCGCTGGGTGATGAAGAAAAAGCTTTTATCGGCAGGGTAATCAACGAACTGGTTCAAGATGGTTATTTAACCCAAAGCGGATTAAAGTCAAAACCCCTTTATTTATGGTCAGAGAAAAAAGACAGGCTTGATGAAGGGCGATGGATCGACAACCTGGTTTTTACGGCCACCGTCAAGAGAGCACCTTGGTCTGATCGTCCCAGGGAACGTCTTCTTCGCCTTGGACCGTCAGAACTCAAAACCTCGGAACTCCTGGCAATCTTAATCCGTTCGGGTCTACAGGGCGAATCTGCTGTCCAGGCCGGTGAAAAACTGGCGGCCCGCTTTGGAAATGAACTTGAAAAAATGTCTTTAAAAGCAAGAGGAGAGCTTAAACAGATCAGTCCTGCCATAGGAGAGACGGCCTATTGTCAAATCATGGCCGCCCTGGAGTTAGGCAAAAGATTGGCAAACCAGCAGCAGGCGGTCGAATCAGAGCCCGGGTATAAAATCAGAAACACATCCGACGCCCTCTCTTATTGCAAACAACATTTTCAGAGGTTGGCAAGGGAATCCAGGCAAGAAGAATTTCATGTGGTGTTACTGGATGAAAAGCAAAATGTCATTAAGTCCGAACAGATCACGGTGGGGCTTTTAAGCCAAAGCCTGGCCCATCCTCGAGAAGTTTTCAACCCGGCCATACGGGAATCTGCCTCATCCCTTATTCTGGTACACAATCATCCCAGCGGGGATCCTACACCCAGCCAGGATGACAAAGCCATAACACGGGAACTCAAAAAGGCGGCTGAAACTTTAGATCTTCGAATTCTCGATCATATCATCTTGGCCAAAGATAACATTCTGAGCATGGTCGATGAAAGGCTTTTGTAGCCCCAATACCAAGGGCAATGGTTATGAATAATACGGATATTAATGAGGCCAAAACCAGAAAGCTATTTATAGATAAGGCCCTGAAACAGGCCGGATGGG
>JAFDHQ010000110.1 GCA_019308685.1 Deltaproteobacteria bacterium | reverse complement strand
ACAAAAATGGGTCAAACTGAGATATCTGATGCCTCCAACCATGTTTTAATGGTTTTCAAACAGTTGATATCATCAAGTGTCCATCCATAAATGGTAGATTTTGGTTTCCGGCAAGGCCCGAGCGAGTTTTCAACCACAGGCATAGCGCGCTATGTCGAGGATTGAAAACGAGCGAGAACGCCGCCGGGGGCCGAAAGATGCCGTTTATGGATGGACACTATCAAGTGTTCGCCTACTGCTGTAAGTTCTATCATTACATTTTATTTGACATTCAAATGCCTTTATCCTATTCCATTAAAAAGATATTTCTGACAGCTGATCTTCATTTTTCTACCTCTAATGTGACGCATATCTCGTTTTGCTGAATTCATTCTCGACGTTAATCTCCGGCATCCTCGATCATTGTAGAATTTAGATTAAATTCATCATTACCCATGTAAAGGGATTGAATTTTTCATTAAAAACAAGATTGTCAAATAACAAGCCAAAAACTATATCTGGCAGCCCATAAACCATAAGCTGAGAAAGGAGGATAGCATCATGGCAAAAGCAATTATCCTAATCACGGCACATCCGGGAAAGGATCGTGAAGTTGCCGGTAAAGTCAAAAACGTCGAAGGGGTGGAGAATGTTTATCTGGCGGCGGGTCGTTATGATGTGGTTGCAGAAGCCCAGGCACCTGATGATGATAGTATGCTGGCTTTGACATACGACAGAGTAAGAATAATCGACGGTATCAGAGAAACACATACGATGTTCTGCCTGAAAGTGTGAATGCACACCGTTTCGGTTATTGAAAATGTATTGTGGAATTGATAAGGATGTCGGGTCCTATAATGAATTCGGAAAACATGGCCAAACGCCCTCAAAAGGAGATCATATCATGAGTTCAAACATACCCACCCGTGAACAGGCCTATAACCTCTTAACCCAATACAATAAAAACGAAAGCCTGATAAAACATGCTCTGGCCGTTGAAGGGGTGATGCGCTATTTTGCCCGCAAACGGGGAGAGGACGAGGAAAAATGGGGGATTATCGGTCTGATCCATGATCTCGATTATGAACAGTTTCCGGAACAACACTGCCAAAAGACCGAGGAAATTTTAATGGAAAATTCATGGCCCCAGGAATACATACGGGCGGTAGTCAGTCATGGCTGGGGAATTTGTACGGATGTGGAGCCCCAAACAGAACTTGAAAAGGTTCTTTATGCCATCGACGAACTCACCGGGCTGGTGGTGACAACGGCCCTGGTTCGCCCTTCCAAAAGCGTGATGGATTTGAAAGCCAAATCCGTCAAAAAAAAATGGAAAGATAAAAGATTTGCGGCCGGAGTCGACCGATCCATTATTGACAGAGGCGCTAACATGCTGGGCATGGACCTCACAGACCTTATTACGGATACGATCATGGGCATGCGGGAAGTGGCTGAGGAGATTGGGCTTGAAGGAACATTATAACCCATAAATTTATCGAATTATCAAATGTTCTGCGCCTTGCGCCAGCCCTCTTTTTTGAGTTCTGCAAATTGGGCCAAGCGTATCCTTTTTAACTCATTGAAATACAACAGCCTATCTTTTTTCTGCAACGCCTTTAACTCCTGGTGAACCTGTGCATTTTCTTCCAGATCTTTTGGGCTCATGCCGTACCAGGAACAATATCCCTCATCAAAAATGAATTCCGGAGTTACGGGTTTGTCTATGCCTTTAAGATTTAGATATAACCGGGCGATCTCGATATCGTACTCAATGAGCCATCCCACATCCTCGAGCATTGTTGATTCATCCCTGTCCACCCGGCTTCCACATTCAGGACAATACAGATTGATCACCACCCGTTCCGGAAGAATATTATCCCTGTGAAAAAGATAGGCCTTATTTCTTTTGCATGCGCATGCCAGTTTTTGGTGTAAACACATATGGCAACTGTCTTTATGTATGAGTTTGTATGATGTCGTCGCTGATTATTCATAGAGCAATTGAATCAAAAACAATCCCTCTCCCTCAACTAGTTAGTGTCCATCCAGAAATGAGGATTTTTGTTCAAGATCAAGGCATGTGTTTAATATTCCGAGGATTTATTCGCCACCGAACTTTGGCGAATTATTTTTTGAACATAACGCAGAGACTTGTCCGCCTCCGGCGGATTGGACAAAAAGACCATTTCTGGATGGACACTATTTGGTAAGATCAGCTATGGTCCCCTTTATTTTCTGAATTAACGATTTTTTGATTTGAACTTTAAGATAGAGATCTCCGGGTGTTCCCCCGCCTTTACCCTCTTCCCCCATTCCCGCCAGCCTTATTTTCTGCCCATCCCTGACCCCCGGCGGTATTTTGACAACCAGTTTTTTTGACTTTTTTTTATGAAAATACGCGTAAGGACCTCCTTTCTCCGCCTGTTGGGGACTCAGGCGAATGACATCATCAATGTGGGCGCCGTTTCCCGGCAGCTCAACACCGCTGACTTTTTCTAAAACGTACCGGGACAGTTTTCCAAGCTTACCCGTGTGTGGAACCTGAGATGGGTCGTATTTCCCTCTTCTCAAAGGGCCGGTAAAAACAAACCCTCCGGCAAAAACGCCGGGTTTCTTAAATTCAAATCTTCGGTATTCTTTACCATAAAATTCCGTGAAAATATCGTCAAAATTTCTGAATCCAAATGCTTTGGCCATTTCTTCAAAAACATGATTGATATCCGAGCCGCTGAAAATATCCTGTTCAGAATAATTGTTTCTAAACCGGCTGTAGGCAGAAGATCCGAAACGCTGCTGCAATGAATCATACTCGCGTCTTTTTTCCGGGGACGAGAGAACGGCGTAGGCTTCATTGACAAGCTTCATTTTTTCAGCAGCTTCCGGATTCTCTTTGTTTCGATCCGGATGATAGGTAAAGGCAAGATTCCGGTAAGCTTCTTTAATCTGCTTTGAAGCGGCATTTTTATCCACACCTAAAATCTGATAATAATCTTTTTGAGTCATATGTTCAGAACTCGATAATTATACGTACAGGATTAAAGTTCCAGAGAGTCTCCGGGTTTCATTACCGTGACCTTCGTCGAGGCCTCCTTTTCCACTCTGTCTGCCCAGTCATGCGGATCTTGTTTAATCATATCAAACGTATCATAGTGAACAGGAACCACCCATTTGGGTTCGATAAGCCTGACTGCCCGAAGGGCGTCGTCGGGTCCCATGGTAAAGTTGTCACCGATGGGCAAAATGGCCAGATCGATACCTTCTTCACCGATAAGTTTCATATCATAGAAAAGGCCTGTGTCACATGCGTGATATATCTTTTTCCCCTGTATGTAAAACAAAAAACCACATGGATTACCGCCGTAAGTTCCATCCGGAAGGGCGGATCCATGATGGGCAATTGTTAATTTTACACGGCCCCAGGGGTAATCAAACCCTCCACCGATGTGTTGGGGATGGACGTTTTTGATTCCCTGGTTTATTATCCAGTTATGAATTTCAAAATTTGAAATCACGGTTGCCCCGGTTCGTTTTGCAATTTCTATGGTATCCCCCAAATGATCCCCGTGTCCGTGTGAAACAAGGATATAATCTGTCTTTACCTCCTCTGCTTGAACGGGGGAAAAGGGATTGCCGCTGATAAAGGGATCCACCAGCAATTTTGCCGTATTGGTTTCAATCAAAAAACAAGCGTGCCCGTACCAGGTTATCTTTAGTGTCATTAGGGTCCTCCTTTTAAATGAACCGATTTTATTATATAAAATTTTGCTATTCCGGATTTCGGACTCGCAAAAAAACTTTACGTTTTCAGACGTCGAGGCGTCCCCATGGCAAGGCGCGAGAAAGGCGAATAACAAGCTGTTTATCCGATGATCAAAGCAGCCAGGCGGGATGGATCGGCGCATCAAAATGTTGAATTTATTTTTGATCGAGCTCTTAATGACCGTGTATCATATATCTTGATACTTTTACCATAATTCTTTATCTCTTGTAAAATATGAAGATATTTTAATAACCATTCAAACCATCAACATATTCCCCAACGATCTAATTTGTTGGACATTTTGAGCCTGTAATGATATATTTAAAACATTTGAAATAAATTATAATTTTACATTTATCCGTTTAAAAAAATGGTTACCTTATTCTCAAAGTCATCCGACCTGAAAGACTTACCGCTTGAAACGTATTCGGTATCATTCTCCTTGGACAAACTGGTTCCGGGTGTGGATAATATTCGCTACGATGTTCACCTAAGTCCGGCGCTTTGCAAAGCAGCCAATAAAGTCATACGCCGACTTCTTGGTAAACATGCCCGTGTGGAAAAAATTTTAGGTATAGACAAGACGTCCAGCCCGGCCAAGGAAAGAGATGACTTCAGACGTCTTTGCAGTGAGGTGTTGAAAGAGGCGATTAATAAAGCAAAGTTAGACTCCGAGATCCAAATTGACCTGATGGCTCAAATTGCAATTGTTAAGATGCTAACAGAAGAAATTAAACGTCAGTTTAAAGTATTGACAGATTATCTTAACAATTATGCTCGAAAACTTAACACTGTTGCCCAAAAATATGAGGTGTCAAAAAACCTGAGTTTAAGTAAGTACATACAAATTAAAGACAAACTGTCTGATATTCAGCAGCAGAAGAATTCGATTTTGCTTAATGTGGGCCAAGAGCTTTTCGGGTACTTGATTGATGTTCAGCGTAAAGACTTAAAAGAAATGCGTGAGGCAATTTTTGGACCCGAGACAATTCTTCCAGATGATATCTTTTCCAATCCCATACTCCATACAGATAATCCCTCCGACGATTTCTTTATGATTGACGAATATATATTGCTGGGCCATCGTTTTGAAGATCCGGACAATTATGATCGGTTATTATTTTTAGTTAGAGGGTTTTTAAGAAATATTCTCCTGAAAATCTTTTTGAAAAATTTGTCAGCATCTCAAGGATCAAAACAGGGCACTCAAATTTATAACCAAAAGATTGCAAAAACAACAACAGAGGATCCCAATACCCGCTATCAGGAAATAGATTTCTGGTTAAAGCGAATTGAAAACATTGATATTTTGTTCAATAGTTTTCAGTCAAAGGAGCGCTATAAAATCCTGAAGAGCGAAAATGGGGATAAAAATAGGCTGATAAAGCTTAAGAAGCAAATAGAACAACAAGACAAACTCTTAAATTTTATTTACAGAAAATTTAAAAAGGCCGGTCTAATCAAAAGAATCACAGCAGCTTATGAAATGCAGTCGGTTTATATGGACTACTGCCCGCCTCTGGTGCCTCACCAAGTCTTACAATTTCTCACCAAACCCGGACAAAGGAAGAGGATTGTCAGTCAATTTAATCGATTAAAAGAGTTTTATGGCAAGTCGTTCTCCCTGGTGCCGCTGAGAAAAAAATTAACGCATCTAAGAAAAATTAACAGAAAGGACAAGAAAAAGTATATTATACGATTTCTCAACGATTTTGCCCGTTATCACAGAGATTTTCAAAATTTTACAACGATTAAACAAACCATGGACTCCATGAACCTGGTTTCGGAAAAAAGGATTCTCAATCTATCTCGCGAAAATCGTCTCTTATATGAGTTTTTAGCGCCGAATGAACAAATACTCGAAGCACAGCCGATCATCAACCATGTGATCATCAAGGCAGATGTACGTGACTCTACAAATATCACTTATCAAATGAAGAAAAAAGGATTAAATCCGGCATCATTTTTTAGTCTCAATTTTTTTGTTCCCATAACCGGAATCTTATTTAAATACGATGCTGAAAAGCTATTTATTGAAGGAGATGCGATTATCCTGTCCATCATCGAACACCAAGATACCCCGGAAGGATGGTACTGCGTTGCTCGTGCCTGCGGGCTTGCCTTGAATATGCTTCGCATCGTGCAGCAATATAACGAGAATAGCAAGCAACACGGCCTCCCGGTACTCGAACTTGGAATCGGCATTTGTTATAATGACAGTTCTCCCACGTTTCTTTTTGATGAAGACCATCGAATTATGATCTCACCGGCCATCAATACGGCCGACCGGATGTCTAAATGCGCAAAGCCGTTTCACAAACCGGTCCATACTAACAAAAAGCCCTTTAATCTTTACGTCTATCAATCCGCATCAGAAAAAGATCCGATTTCCTCAACAGACGATATGTTTTTCCGTTATAACATAAATGGCATTGAATTAAACCCGGAGGGTTTTGAGAAACTCTCAAAAGAAATCAACTTAAAGTCAACAGAATGCCACATCCCGGACCTGCAAAAGGAAAAAATTAAAATTCATACTGGAAAATTTCCTACTGTGACCGGAGAGTATCAGCGTTTGGTCATTCGGGAGGCCTGTATTCAGGAGGTTGTTCCTGATGATTTCCGTGTTATCCGGCAGACGGATCAAAAATACTATGAAGTATCTACCCACCCGATGCTTCATGAATATGCAGAAAATTTGTAATCCAAATCCCCCATTAACCTTTTTTAAAGACATTTAACTTTAGAACAAATAGATATGCATTTTTAATATGTCGGCAAACCAGACAAATGATAACGTGCCATCACGTATTTGCAGGTTAAAAGAACAGGGATATTCTCCCGGAAGCTGCCGGGTTCAAGTCCAAGGGAAACGTGAACTTGCCTGTAAGGCCACTCTAAAATATGAAAACAACCAAACCTATCGGCTGATTACCTCTATTCATCTGTCACGCCCGGAAAACTATCTTTCCATATATCAGTCAGGATGTAACTTTTCCTGCCGGAAATGTCATTCCTGGACTTTCAGCAAGATAAAAAACGGCACCTGGTACACACCCACGGAAATCCTCAAAGAGGCGATGGTTTATGAAAAGTCGGTAACCCTGATGGAGCCCAGAGCCAGAGCAACCGCCTGGCATGCCCATAATACCTGCCGGTGCTGCGGGAGCTGCGTACTTTATGGGGAACGGTCCAGTTCGTGTCCGGGTGTGCTCAGCCCCGATTCGATTGTCTTGGGTCCACAGGGGTTCGGCCCTGTGCGTAATATCGTCGCTTTTACCGGTGGTGATCTGACCTGCTGTCCCGAATTCTATGGAGAATGTGCACGGTTAATCCATAAGCATACAAGCCTTTGGGTGTTGATTGAAACCAATGGTTACGGGCTTACCTCGCAACATCTCGATTATTTGCATGATTGCGGTGTGGATGCCTTTTGGCTCGATATTAAAGCGTATAACCCCGATACGCATAAATGGCTTACCGGATGTTCCAATGAGGCGATTTTGAGACTGCCGGAAAAAATCCTCAAGCGAAATTTTGTATTGGAAGTTTTATCCCTCTATATTCCCGGTCTTGTTGAAACCGACCAGCTCGAAAGTATCGCCCGGAGCCTTAAACAAGTGGATCGTTCCATTCCATTTACCATCCTGGCTTTCTTTCCCGAATACCGAATGAAGGAATTTGCAAGACCGGCCGTGTGGCAAATGATTGAAGCATATCAACGGGTAAAAGCAACCGGACTGGAGAATATACGTTTGGGAAATGTGGGCGTCTTCGCACCCACTAAAGTGGATCAAGACTATTTGATATCTTGTGTCGGCAAGGGTGTATTTTAATTCTTCATGGATGATGAGAGCTAAAAAAATATAGAAGACTCTTCACCAACTGGGCCATAAAACCGTAGTCCAGTCTGTCCATGGTATCTGATGCCCGGTGATAATGGGGGTTTCGGTAAAAGGCCGTATCCGTGATCATGACCGCTTTATACCCCCGATCCCAGAATGAAGAGTGGTCGCTGAGTCTCACGGAAGGAAGCAGGTACCCTCCCAACGGAACCGTCAGCTTAACCACGGAAAGATCCGGGTTTCTGCAAAATGCCCGGTATAATGCCTCTGTAAAACCTTTGGAATTCAAATTTCCCACAATGCCGATATAGTCTCCCTGCTTGGGATAGCTTAAAAACATCAACGGAAACGGATAGTTCTGGCACCCCGGATCATGGCAAGTATAGCCCACCATTTCCAGGCAGATCATACCGTCTATCTGTTCTTTTTCTTTCCAGGCCTTCATTGCATATACCCGGCTTCCCATATGCCGTGTGCCAAACGCCGGCGGTTCTTCCAGAGTAAAAGAAACGAATTTCACCGACAGATCCAGTTCTTGATGACCTTTCAGTGCGTTTAATTGCCGGGCGGTCTCCAGTTGAACGGCGATGGCACTGGCATTGTCGTCGGCTCCCACCGTCCCGGCCACCGAATCATAATGTGCTCCTAAAAGAAAATGTTTTTGGGGCGTATCACAAAAAGAGATTTCCGCCACCACATTTGCAACCGTATAATTCCGGTAGGGGTAAGGTTCGCAATGTACCGATATGTCCATGTCCTGATAGAATTTTTCGATGTATTCTTGAGTCTTTTTTAGATTTTTAGGCCTCAAGACACTCCGCTCACCGATGGTCTGCGTCAGCATCCTGAGGTGTTCCTGTAGTCGTTCGGATGTTTTTTCCATGTCAATCATGAATACCTCCTCCTGAGCCGCACTTTCGAGGCAAATGGCATACCCCGCCAGGGATAAAATCATTGAGACAACAACCCATTTCATAATTGAAAAGTTAATTGAAAATGAATCATCTATCAATTATAATTTATTTTGCCCTGAAAAACCTTTTCCTTTGGGCCAGGTCAGAGTTCTCCGGGTCTGCCTGAAGAATCGCTGCAAGAGTTTGAAGTGAACTAAATCCGCCAAAGTACGGTGGCGGATAAAGTTTAAAGTGAGCTAAAGCCCGCCCTGGTGCGACTCGTTCATATATATTGATATCGGC
>JAFDHQ010000109.1 GCA_019308685.1 Deltaproteobacteria bacterium | reverse complement strand
CCGATAATTTCGTTATCTATGACAAGTTTATCATATGACGCCGTCATGCAAAATTCCAGGAACCCGGCAGCATCATGAATAAAGTTACCGCCGGCCAGCGCCACCATCAAACCGGTCAATGCCGATTCATAACCAGACTGTGAATCGTTGATTTTGGCATCAGACATGCCGGCGGTG
The DNA here is from genome assembly GCA_019308685.1 of Deltaproteobacteria bacterium. Taxonomy (GTDB): domain Bacteria; phylum Desulfobacterota; class Desulfobacteria; order Desulfobacterales; family UBA11574; genus S5133MH16. The sequence goes on along the minus strand of JAFDHQ010000109.1, from coordinate 15,630 downwards.
GAATATAAGGGGAGGTTATAGAAATTTGCCATCTGAGCCGAAGCCGCATTCATCAGACCCATTTCAATGGCGCCAGACAGGTATTTCATGTCGCGAAGATCAGTAATCGAAGATATGCATCCGTATAACACCGGAGTGCCCGGATTAACCAATTGGGTGAGCATAACCCCGATAAGAGTGTCCACGTTTTGAACGACCAGATTGCCGGCCAGTGTAATAGGCGCAGTGGCACCGCAAAGGGGCTCTACCGGTACAACCACGGGTATACCTTGCCTTGCAACCTCTACGGCTAACTCACCATAGCTTTCATCAAGCATAAACGGGCTGATATTGCAGGTTACCATGGAGATGAATGGACGCTGTCTCAGTTTTTCCGGAGAACCTGCAATGATTTCTGCCATCTTAATCACATGTCTAACCCCTTCCAGGGTGTAGACCCCGCCCATTACATGCTTGCGGGTATTGTTAAGAGCGGCACCGAACCGGTTCACATCCACCCGTTCAACCGGCAGATCATTGGGATACACATTGAGCATATAAAAATGTACATTGTCCAGAGCCTCCACCAGCCGTGCCATGTTCTGGATGTCTTCTAACTCGGACCGTCGTGCGGTTCTTTCTCCGGGATCCTGAACATTAAGGGCGGTACCTCCGGTTCCCATATAAACCTTATGACCCCCGATTTCGCAGTCCAGTTCGCCGCTGTCTTCTCTGCCACAAAGATGAACAACGGAAGGGGCCGGTTGGATCAGTTCCATAACCAGCTCGGGGTTGAATTTGGCTATTTTGGTTGAATCATCGATGATGGCACCTGCTTTTTTAAAAAGTTCCAACGCCTCCGGAAAATTCACCTGTACGCCAACTTCCGAAAAGATCTTAAGGCTGGTTTGATGTATTTTTTCGACATCCTTGTCGCTTAACGGCTTATAACGGCCGCCGTCAAGTCCCCTTCTATTCTTCATATTTGTTTCCTTTCTCTTTTCGGAGCCCTTCTTGCCGGACAATCCTTCCTGTTGCAGTCCCAGCAAGGATTGTAAGTCTTATCGCCATTTTCATAATCAGACTGTATTCCAAATACACCCGAAATAGACTTGCGCGGAGTCATAAGGCATGAATCGTTCAGTTTAACATCAACCTCCTGTGAGTCTAATAATTTAAAAAGTTTTTTCTGTTCAGTAATAGCCCAGTCACAATACCCCGGACTGAAACATAGGGTCACCTGTTTGCCCTGGTTTTTATATTTATCCTTCATACGCCGATGAAACGTTGCCACCATATTTTCGGCGGCCGCAGATGCCATGGCGTCTAAGATGTACGCCTCTGCCATGTGCTTTTTGTCCATGAGCCGCTTGATTTCGCCGTCGACACTATCACCTAACGTTGCGATGTAACATATAATATCGTCACAGTCTTTCAACATCTTTGAAAGTTTTGGACTTTTGAATTCCGGACCTTCTTCAAGATGTACGGTTCCCTTTTTCACCGAGTCGATTCCTGTGTTCTGGTGATACAAAGAAGGTTTGACAAGTTTTTCAAATACCGGTTCCAGTTTTTCTATTTTTAAGCGGGCCGAATAGGAAATGTTTTCGAATTCGTCACTCCCCAAGGTCTTGGCCAGCTCATCTTTTTTTATGATCGGTATGATTTCCATCTTAAAACCGCTTCGTCTCAACTAAGTTATTTCTGCAAAGAAATAAGACCTTTGAAAAACGTTCCCTTTTGTTTAATTCTTCAGTCAAACTCAGATTGTAATCCTCGAAATATTTAATGTATTCCGTCGGTTAAAATCTTCGGCTTCCCCTTTTCAAAGTCAGGGATCTTCGACTTGAATTTGAACAAATTCGAACATTTTTTAAAGGTCTCAATATCTCACACGGAAAAATTTTAGTGTAAATTATTTCAACAGAAATTATTACAACAATAAAAATCTTTTGTAAAGTCTTTTTTTTATAAATTCCAGGCAGGGATGTTTGCTGAGGTTCTCAGCGACCAAGAAAAGGTAAAATGCGCAGTGCTACTTGACTTCCAGATCCTGGACATCAAGCATGCTGGTCAGCATGTTAAGAGAATGTACGATTTGTTCTTTTTTGTCGTTTTCAGTTTCTTTCAAACCATCTATGATCTTTTGCTGGATAGGGGGCGGAGCATTTTGGGCCAACTTCTTTCCGGTTTCGGTGAGTTGGATAGTGATCACGCGGCGATCCGGAGAGTTTCGCATCCGTTCCGCTAGACCTTTCTTTTCCAAGCGGTCGACAACTCCGGTGACCGTGCTGGATTTAACCATCATATGGTTGGCGATTTTAGATGGCGGTAAAGGGCCATACTCATAAAGTATTAAAATGCAATTAAGCTGTGCCGAACTTACCTGATATTTTTTATTTAATTCTTTGGTATAGAGCTCGCTCGCCTGAATAAGTCTGCGGATCGAAAAGATGATCTGCTTGGTGTGGTCAGACGGGAATTTTTTGTTTGTAGTGTTTAGATTGCCGTTGCCGTCAGTTGACATATTATTTTGTTCCTGTTAAAAAGTTTTTAGCTCAAACGATTTATTACTGCAGAAAAATCAATAAATCAATATAATTCTAATTCTCTAACCTATTTTTTTTTTATTCATATCCGAATGGCTTTTCTGACAAACCATCAAAGAAACCATGATCAAACTAACGCATATCTTTAAAAGTTTTGACGGTGGCCGTTCCTATGCGGTCAAAGACCTTTCTTTAAGCGTTGGCAAGGGTGAGACCCTGGTTCTATTGGGGTCATCCGGTTGTGGTAAAACCACAACCCTTAAAATGATCAATCGCCTGATCGAACCTACCCAAGGAATCATTGAAGTCGGCGGGAAGGACGTCATGGATTACGACCCTGTGGATTTGCGTCGTCAAATCGGTTATGTTTTTCAGGGAATCGGTCTGTTCCCCCATATGACCATTGAACAGAATGTTGAAATTGTTCCGCGGCTTCTCGGATGGTCAATCCGTTCCAGGCAAGAACGCATGCGGGAGTTATTAGACCTTGTCGGACTCCCGGCCGAGAGTTTTGCCCAAAGATTTCCCGATGAACTTTCCGGTGGTCAGCAGCAACGAGTGGGGGTTGCCCGCGCCCTAGCCGCAAACCCGACTTATTTACTCATGGATGAGCCGTTCGGTGCTCTGGATGCCCTCACCCGTGAAGCACTCCAGCAAGAGCTATTGAATTTGAAAAAACAACTTAAAAAGACGATCGTATTTGTCACCCATGATCTTCATGAAGCGCTCCTCATCGGTGACCGCATTGCCATTCTGCATGAGGGCAATCTGGAACAGATCGGAACGAAAAAGGATATATTGGATACGCCGGCGACCCAATTCGTACAAGATTTATTTACGATAAAACGTCCGGGAACTTTGACATAAAAGGGCATTTCATATGAGCTTAGATGCTGTGGTTACATATGTCGTCGAACGATTGCCGGAGCTCTGGCTTCGAACCGGGGAACACCTCATGCTGACGGGTTGCTCTACTCTGGCAGCCATGTTCATTGGTATCCCTCTGGGTATTCTCATTTTTCGGACGACTTGGCTGCGCGGTCCATTGATGGGAGTTATCGGTATTCTTCAGACCATACCCAGCCTGGCCATGCTGGTCTTTTTGCTGGCGCTGCTCAAAAAAATCGGTGTATTACCTGCCCTCATTGCCCTTACCCTTTATGCCTTGCTACCGATTGCCAGGAACACCCTTACCGGACTGGAGGAAGTCTCCTCTGAGGTGATGGAAGCCGCCCAAGGAATCGGTATGAAAGAATACCAGCAGCTTATGATGGTGAGGATACCTTTGGCCGCGCCGGTGATCGTGGCCGGCATCCGAACTGCGGCAGTGGTGGGGGTGGGTATCGCCACCCTTTCGGCGTTCATCGGTGCCGGCGGACTGGGCCAGTTTATTAATCGTGGTCTGGCGTTGGCCAATACAAATCTCATTCTTCTCGGTGCAATTCCTGCGGCGCTGCTCGCCGTGGTGGTGGATTTTTCCATCGGGGCTTTTGAGTGGGGGCTTCGACCGGAAAGAAAAAAGGATAAAAAAGGATCGCTTCGGAGGTTGATGCGACGGCTGGCTTTTGTATTACCCGTTGCTATAGTTCTAATCAGCATGCTTACCTACTTCACAAAACCCGGATGGATTTCCAAAACAGCAGCCCAATTGAAATCAGGTAATAAAGTTGTCAGGATTGGAACCAAAAACTTTACCGAACAGATCATCCTCGGGGAGATGATGGCTCAGCTGATTGAGACAAAGACCGATTTAATTGTGGAACGTCGTTTTAATCTTGGCGGTACAATGATCTGCCATGGCGCCCTTGTTAATGGAGAGATCGACCTTTATGCCGAGTACACAGGGACTGGATTGACGGCGATTCTAAAACATCCGGTAATTCCCGACCCCGAAGAGGCCTTGAACCATGTAACCCGAGCCTACCATGAACGTTTTGATGCACAATGGCTTAAGCCTTTCGGATTTAACAATACTTACGCACTTACGGTCCGTGAAGCGGATGCAAAAAAAAACCAATGGAACCGGATCTCTGATCTTGTAAATATGGCTATGGAGATGCGGGCGGGCTTCACGGCAGAATTTGCGGAAAGGCCGGATGGCTATCCGGGACTCCGCCGGATTTATGGTTTGCGATTCGGTGAAGTCCGGGACTTTGATCCTGCACTCATGTATGAAGCCGTGGTGAAAGGGGAAGTGGATGTGGTATGCGCCTTTGCCACCGACGGCCGTATTGCCGCATATCACTTAGTACCCCTCAAAGATGACCTGAATTTTTTCCCTCCATACCATGCTGCCCCTGTTATCAGGGAAAATATCCTGAAAACCCATCCGAAACTGGGGGATGTGCTATCACTTTTCGGAGGACTCATTGACAATGCTACGATGCAACGTTTGAACTTTGAGGTGGATGGGAAAAAAAGAAAAACAGCCGAAATGGTAGAAGAATTTTTAAAAGCAAAGGGAATTCTTTAAATAGATGAATACATATTAAGCACAAATTAAGTTTCCAATTCAGAAATGGTAGATTTTGGTTTCCGGAAAGGATCGAGCGAGTTTTCAACCTCCCCGAAAACATCACGGGATCTCCGACAGGCATAGCGCGCTATGTCGAGGATTGAAAAGGAGCGAGAACGCCGCCGGGGGCCGAAAGATGCCGTTTATGGATGGACACTATTTAATTTCTTGACACATACAAATGACAAAAGTAAGTTCCCTGAGATGTTACATTTAACAAATCAGTGTCCATCATAAGAGTTCGTAAAGATAGAAAAAAATTTAAAACTGTTTATAAGAAACCCTCCTGGCTGCTAAACCACCTATAATATTGGTTGAATATTGGGATTTTAGAATGCCGGATTAATGGGTTTTGGCTATAGGACAAATCAAACCATGAAAGAGGTTGCAAAAATCGAATTGGAACAAAAATTAAAACAATCAAGAAAAGAAATTGAACATTATAAAAGAATTGCCAAAGAAACCGGAAACATTTGTTTAAGAGAGACGGAAGCCTTATCGCAACTTATTTTGTGGCGCAAGCAGGCCGAGGAAAAATTGCGGGAGAAAGAGGAGAGATATCGTACAGTAGTAGAAGACATGCCCGCAATGATTTGCCGGTTTCTTTGTGATGGAACATTAAATTTTGTAAATAGTGCCTATTGTAATTATTTTAACAAAAAAAAAGAGGAATTAATAGGACAAAACTTTTTCCAGTTTATTGTTGGAGAAGATCAATATAAAGTAAAGAATCAGTTCATGTCCCTGGATTCAAAAAGACCTACCATAACATATGATCATCAAGTCATAGCACCGGATGGAGGAATTCGCTGGCAGCAATGGATCGGACGGGCTATTTTCAATGACCAACATAATTTGTTAGAGTATCAATCTATTGGAAGGGATATCACCGAAGAAAAGATTGCACAGCGAGAAAAAACCATGCTGGAAATCCAGCTGCAACAAGCCCATAAAATGCAGGCGATCGGTACACTGGCCAGCGGGTTTGCCCACAATTTTAACAACCTGCTTATGGGAATCATGGCAAATATATCATTAATGCTTCTGGATGTTGATCCAACTCATCAGCATTATAAGTATCTAAAAAAAATCGAAAGGCAGGTAAACAACGGATCTAAACTGACCGGCCAGCTTACCGGATATGCGAGGGCAGGGAGAGATGGGGCCAAGCCGATTAATTTGAACCAGTTGTTAAAAGAGACCTGCGATACGTTTAAAATAGCCAAAAAGGAGATTTTAATACATCAAGATTTGGATGAAAAATTACATGGAATAGAATCTGACATGGGACAGATTGAACAGGTACTGTTAAATCTGTATGTTAATGCGGTGGATGCCATGCCTGAAGGAGGGGAGCTTTTTTTTAAGACCCAGAACATCACAGACAAGGAAATAACCGGCAAACCTTATGATCCAAAACCCGGGGACTATATTTTGTTGACAGTTAGAGATACCGGTGCAGGCATGGACTCAGAGACCAAAGAGCGCATCTTTGAGCCATTTTTTACAACAAAAGGTCTTACACAAGGCACAGGTCTTGGATTGTCTTCCGCTTATAGCATAATAAAAGGACACGGTGGATATATAGATGTTGATTCTGAAAAAGGCTGCGGTACAACTTTCAATATTTATCTTCCGGCCACCAAAAAAGAAGTAGAAAAAGAAAAAGAGTTGCCCGAAAAAATTATAACGGGCAATGAGACAGTACTGCTTGTGGATGACGAGGATATGGTTATTGAAGGCTGCAGGGAAATGTTAACTAAAGTGGGATATAATGTCTTGATCGCCAAAAACGGAAAGAATGCCATCGAAATCTATAAAGAAAAGCAGGATAAGATTGATATCGTCATCATTGACATGATCATGCCTGAATTGAGTGGTGGCGAAACTTATGACAAATTAAAAGAAATGAATCCTGATATAAACGTTCTTCTGTCCAGCGGGCATAGTATCGATGGCCAGGCAACCCAAATACTTGAACGGGGCTGTAATGGCTTTATCCAGAAACCTTTTAATATTAACGTATTATCAATGAAAATTAAGGAGATTTTAGACCAAAAATAATCTTTGGACAACGGTTCAGCTAAATTATAATGAATTCGTAATAACCCGAATTCATCACGTTTTAGGTTTTAAGATTTAGGTATTAGGTAATTATGATTTATGTTTTAACAGGCACTTAAAACCTAAAACTTAAAACGTTCGTAAAGTCGTTTTTGACTTTTTACGAGTCCATCAATTATGAATTCATACCAGAAAGAACAGGCCGCTTCGCCTCAATAAAAATCATTTATGACATCTTCCAGTTCAGTTATGGAAATTTTATGCACAAATGGCTTGCCGATATCTTCGAGCAACACAAAGTATATACCATCTCCCTGTCTCTTTTTGTCCTTTTGCAAAGCATCGAACACGGTTTTTCGGTCTGCCTGAAGGCGGGTGGGAAGTTTTAAGTTCCGGAGCAGACTTTTGATCCTTTGGGCAGCTTTAGGCTGCAAATGTCCTTTTCTAACGGAAAGCTCCGAAGCCATAACCATACCGGCACTCACAGCCTCCCCGTGGCGGGCACCGGTTGTTTTTTCAATAGCATGCCCAAATGTATGGCCGAAATTGAGCTTGCGGCGTTCTCCTTTTTCTTTTTCATCCTTGTTTACAATGGCCGACTTGATGACGACGGAATCATAAACAAGTCTTTCTATGACACCGGTATCGAGTGCCAAAGCTTTTTGATAATGTTCTTCAAGGTATTTAAACAAATCTGCATTTCCTATGGCCGCATGTTTTACAATCTCCGCCAATCCGCATAAAACCTCTTTTTGAGGCAGGGTATTTAAAAGATTAAGGTCGCAGATAACAAATTCAGGCTGGCTGAAAACCCCGACCATATTTTTATATCCTTTGAAATTGACGCCATTTTTCCCCCCCACACTGGCATCAACCTGTGAAAGAAGAGTTGAGGAAACAAAACCGAATTTCACGCCGCGAAGAAAGGTTGATGCCACAAAACCGGTAATATCGCAGACAATACCTCCGCCTATTCCAATGATAACGGTTGAACGATCTACCCCGAACTCTACAAGTTTCCCGTAAATACTCCGAACCGTATCGAGATTTTTAATCTTCTCGCCGGTCTGGATGGTTATGACGGGATGTGGCGGAAAATTATTTTGATAAAAACGTTTTACATTAACATCGGTGATAATAACAACATTTTCTGCAGGAATGTATTTTCCCAGATTCTGCAGTGTTTCGCCGACTCGTATCGTTGAATCTCCTGTGCTGCCATGAATTTCAAGGGTTTTCATTATATGCCCTCACTTTTTTAGTATTTTCCTCTAGTTATACAATCGCTTCGCGATTCTATATAACGCGGCTTCGCCGCTCTAAAAAAGGAAATTCCTATACTATCTGGTTATTTTGACAAAAACATATGAAAACCGCAACAGTAAATCAATGTACCCTTTATTCAGATGTACAAAAGTTCAAATTCAAGGCGTGCAAATTTTGTAATCATGAGGCGTACTTTTCGTACGTTGAATGATTGCGAAATGCAGCACAACGCAGAAGTTGGACTTTTTACGAGACCGTCAAGGTTAATTTTAAAAACAGTTCTTGACAAGCATCAAAGATTTGAGTAATAAAATATAAAAATTTTGATTAGGATTTAAATGGATGACAATACGTTATAGCAACAGATTTCAATACGATTTTGGACGTTTCTTTTTTAGTTTTAGAAACGTCCGTCCGGTTGCGTAACGCCTAAAGTTACAACGCCCCGGATGGACCAGAGCCGGTCTGTCCGGGGTTTATTTTTTTAAAGCCCCGGGAAATAGATTCTCGGGGCTTTTTTTTGGGCCTAAATTGAGCGATTGCCGATTAAAATTTGAAACGCTTAGTTTAGGTGGGGTTTCATTTAAATAAAAGGAGGTTACCCATGATTCTGGTATTGGAAAAGGGGATTACACAGAATCAAAAGAGCAATATCCGGAGCTTACTGTTCAGCGAGGGCTATATTGTTCGTGAAATGTCTGAAGCCGGACAGAATATAATGGGAGCTGTCGGGAAAGGAGGCAAAGGGACCGATTTTTTCGAACAGCTTCCCGGTATAGCCAGAGTGATCCCAATATCTACATCGTTTAAACTGGTAAGCAGACAATTGCATACCAAAGATACTCTTGTACAGGTTGGGGATGTGGTTGTGGGTGGAGAACGTATTACCATTATCGCCGGACCGTGTGCTGTTGAGAGCAGTGACCAAGCCTTGACGATTGCCAGGGAGGTTAGAAGATACGGGGCTGTTTTGTTTCGTGGTGGCGCCTTTAAACCGAGAACTTCCCCTTATTCCTTCCAGGGTTTGCAGGAAGAGGGGTTAAAGATACTGGCCGAAGTTCGGGAAGTCACGGGTCTTGGGGTTGTGACCGAAATAACCTCACCCGCTCAGGCGGACATGATGATGAAGTATGTAGATGTCGTGCAGGTTGGGGCACGAAACATGCAAAACTTTGAACTTTTAAAATGCGTGGGTCGTATCGGAAAACCGGTGGTTTTAAAGAGAGGGCTTTCCTCCACTATTGAGGAATGGCTCATGTCCGCCGAATATATCCTTTCGGAGGGAAATGAAAAGGTCATTCTATGTGAACGCGGAATTCGTACCTTTGAACCCTATACCCGTAACACCCTCGATCTTTCTGCAATTCCAGTGCTAAAGACACTGACTCATTTGCCGGTGATCATCGATCCCAGCCATGCAACAGGTATCCGTGAAAAAGTCAGTCCCATGTCACGGGCGGCGATTGCCGCAGGTGCGGACGGATTGATGATAGAGGTGCATCATGACCCGGACCATGCCCTTTCCGACGGCCCACAGAGTCTTTACCCCAAACAGTTCGGTCAACTGACGCGTGACATTTATGTGATCGCACCGGTTGTCGGCAAACAGCTCGATTTTGACTATCTGGATAAGGCTAAAGCCGTAGACCTCTTGAGCAAAGCCAACGGGACAGGAATGCAGAGGGCCGCTTTCCTGGGTGAAATGGGTACGTTTAGTCATAAGGCCTGTACCCAGTATTTCGGGAACCAGGTGTCAGCCGTGCCTGCACCGTCTTTTCGGGCAATTTTTGACGCTGTTAAACAAGGTGAGGTTGATTTCGGTGTAGTGCCCTTGGAGAATTCCCTCACCGGCAGCATCCACGAAAATTACGATTTTCTACTGGAATATGATTTGAGGATTGTGGGCGAAATCACACTGCGCATTATACACTCCTTGATCGGCCATGCTGAAGCCGGCACTGACACGATCAGACGTGTCTTTTCCCTGCCCATGGTTTTTCAGCAGTGCCGCCAGTTTCTTGATCGCCATGAAAACTGGGACCTGGTGCCGGTTAAGGACACTGCCGGAGCGGTTCGGAAGATTAGCCGGGAGGCTGATCCTGCCAATGCAGCTATTGCAAGCCGGGAGGCGGCCGAAATGCACGGCATGGCGGTCATCGAGGAAGGAATTGAAACGAATCCTCGTAATTACACCCGTTTTGTTATCATAGGCACTGATCAACTCGAAAAGGGGCCGAGGCACAAATCGTCTCTTATTTTTTCAACCGGAAATCAGCCGGGCGCCCTTTATGAGGTTTTGAAAATATTCGCCGAAAACGACGTTAATCTGGTAAAGCTGGAATCGCGTCCTATCCATGGAAAACCTTGGGAATACATGTTTTATGTGGACCTTGAGGCGGATGCCGAATCGGAAACATTCAAACCAACATTTGATTTGCTTGAAGAAAAAACAGACTATCTGAAGATTCTGGGCAGCTATTGAGTATAGAGAGAGACGGTTATTGACCATTTCCATGTTGACAATTCAAATATTAGCCGATAGAATTTTTACTTAATAATTTTCAATAAAAATTAGGGAAAGGAGAAATTTTATGAAACGGAAGTCCACATACAAAGTTCGTGTGACACGGAGAGAAGCACTTCATGTGCATGACGAGTTCGGACACTCGCTCATGCTGGTTGAATTGGAAGGTGAACCCCTTCATTATGAAGTGGGCGTGGCCGGTGAATTTGTCTCCCGCCGAAGTGTCAACTTCCACGACCGCATAGAAGGCAGCGGCCCTATGCAGGGTTATGCGGTAACCAATTTCCAGTATGGCTCGGTTTACAGCAAGTTTACAGGGAGTCGTGACGGGGATAGCAAGATCACAACCGGCACGTGGGAAACCTACAAAGGAACAGGCAAACTGGATAATATCAAAGGTAACGGGACATTCAAAGTCACATCAGGAAAAGCCCCGGGCGAATTCATTCTGGAAATGGAAGGCGATTATGAGCTTTAAGTGAGACGAGTTCAGGAATTTTGATAACCCAACGAAAGCCGGTTTATTGACCGGCTTTTTTTATTGCCTGGTGTTCAATGGCAAGCTCAATATAATGTTCTGCGGTTTCCTTCCGCTTTTCCACGTCGCCTTCTGAAAGTTCCTTTTTTATTAAAGCCGGTGTCCCGGCCACAAGATGATAAGGCCCGACAACCTGCCCATGCTTGACCACAGAGCCGGCCGCAACCACAGAACCGGTCTTTATACATGCGTTACTCAATACAACGGCATTAATACCGATAAGACAGTAATTTTCTATAACACAGCCGTGAACCACGGCATTATGCCCCACAGTAACATAGTCTCCGATAATTACGGGTCTGTCAAAATCCGTATGCAGGGTACAGTTGTCCTGAATATTGGTACTTTTCCCAACAATTATAGAGGCCATGTCTCCTCTTAAAACAGTACCATACCAAATACTGGCGTTGTCTTTTATTTCTACATCCCCGATAACCGTAGCTGTCGGTGCAATAAAAACATTTTTACCGATTTTTGGTTTGTGACCGTTATATTCAAGTATCATGATCCTATCCCCTATATTTTAAAGCTTTCAGACACACCGGCGTACTGTTTTCGTAACTTTGGCTTTTCTATCTTGCCGGTTGGGTTTCGCGGAACATCACCGAAAATAATTCTGCGGGGTCTTTTGTACCTGGGAAGTGCCTGACAAAAATCATCGATTTCTTCCTTTGTAAGTTCCTGGCCAGGTTTTGTCTGGATGACGGCTGTAGCGATTTCTCCCAGTCGGAGGCTTGAAAGACCTATGACCGCCACATCGTGAATTTTTGGATGAGCCTGTAGAAAATCTTCGATTTCCACAGGATAAATGTTTTCTCCGCCGGTGATGATCACATCTTTTTTCCGGTCCACCAGCCAGATGAACCCCTCCGGGTCCTGCCGGGCCACGTCTCCGGTCAACAGCCAGCCGTCGACTAAAACCTCACGGGTAGCCTCCGGATTTCTGTAGTACTCCTTCATAACCCCCGGTCCCTTGACCATTAACTCGCCGGGCTCTCCCTGAACCACGGAATTCAACGTGTTGTCTACAATCTTGATTTCCCAGTCAAAACCGGGCACGCCTATGGAACCGACCTTGTGCATGTTTTCCATCCCCAGATGAACACATCCCGGTCCGGTACATTCGGTCAGACCATAATTGGTATCATACTGGTGATGGGGGAAAACTTTTTTCCATTCCTTAATCAGGCTGGGAGGTACGGGCTGAGCGCCGATGTGCATCATCCGCCATTGATCCAGATGGTAATCTTTGATATTCATTTCCCCGCTCTGAATTGCAAAAAGAATATCGAGGGCCCAGGGAACCAGAAGCCAGACAACCGTTACCTGTTCCTCGGAAATGGCTTCCATGATCCACTTGGGTTCGATCCCTTTGAGAATAACGCTCCGGGCGCCCACAATAAAATTACCGAACCAGTGCATCTTGGCTCCGGTGTGATATAGTGGAGGGATACAAAGGAAATTATCCCGGTGGGTCTGACGGTGATGCAGATTTTCCACAAAGCAGGAAAACTCGAGATTTCTATGAGTTAAAAGTGTTGCTTTGGGTGTGCCGGTTGTGCCGGAAGTAAAATAAAGGGCCGCTTCATCGGTAATCTTTATTGGAACTTCAGGATCTATAGGGGAGTGATCTGAAAGAACATTCTCATATGATTCGGCATAGTCGGGCCTGAGTTTCTCCGGACCCAAAAAAATATAGGTTTCTACGAATCTATCCAGATCTTGTTTAATTGAATTAATGCGCTCAATAAATTCTTGGCCAAAGATAAATGCTTTTGCCTCGGCGGTTTCCGCACAACGCCGGATTGTCTTTGCCACAAAGCGAAAATTAAGAGGAACCGCCCAGGCGCCCGTACGAAGAATCCCAAAATAGACAGGCAGCCATTGAATACAATTGGTCATTAAATGGACCACCCGGTCCCCTTTTGTAATTCCCCGGGAGATCAGGACTTGGGCCACCTGATTGGCCTGGTCGTCAAATTCCTTCCAGGTGATCTCCTTGCGACGATTTTTTGCCGGCTCCCTCTCTACGAGTGCCGTTTCGGAACCGTACATACGGGCATTTCGGGCCAGTATCTCAGTAATCAGCATAAGTATTCCTTTCCATATGCGAAATTTTACGATGTGGATATCAAACCCGCGTTAAATGGTCAAGACGCACAAAAAAAATGGGTAACCGTTGATGAGTTCAGGGGTCGGATTTCCCGGTCATGGCGTAAACCCATAGGGCAAATGCATTTGATTTCTCTGCAGCGTAACGACGGCGTGTTTCTCTTGGAAACCGACTGACTGTTTGAAGGGCTTTAGCACACGTTAGCCCGAGCCGAATGAAATTTTGGCTTTAAAAAATCAATGGGACAATTTAGCGACCAATTGTTCTTAATAACTGTAACACGGCTCGGGCTTATGGGTGCTTAAGCACAAGTTTCAGTCGGTTGGAAAGAGATATACGCCGTCGTGAAGCGTTCTCCCTGTATTGGGATTCAAATGCGTTACCCCTGAATAATGACCGGCTTAACTATTTATGTTAACTATTTATGAGTTTCTTATGACGTTGCAAAAGTTGAAGATGTTGCATCAGCACTATTTTTTAGAATACGTTGCAGTATCAAAAGGAGTCGTATCATGCATTTTTTAGTTGTAGGTCCCGGAGCCATGGGATGTTTGTTCTCCGCCGGATTAAAGAGAGCGGGTTTTGAGGTCACTCTTTTGGATTATTTGCAGCAAAGAGCGCGGCAGATAAACAACCAGGGAATTGTGGTCCAAGGGGTTACCGGCGACTATACGGTAAAGGTGCCTGCGGTAGCAGGACAGATTTCCATACAGCCTGACTTTGTGTTAATTTGTGTGAAATCTTATCAAACAAAACAAGCGGCGGAGAGCATCAAACCGTGGCTGAGTTCCGAAGCATTCGTGGTTACCTTGCAAAACGGAGTGGGAAACCTTGAGATACTGGAGGAAATATTCGGTAAGAAAAAGGTGTTCGGCGGTATTACGGCGCAAGGGTCCACCCTTCTGGGGCCGGGAAAAATAAGACATGCCGGACAGGGAGAGACCATTATCGGGCCTGAAGAAGATCCCAACGGTCCTTTAGAAAGAATTGTTTCTGCGTTTAACACGGCAGGTTTCAAAACCCGATCCATAAAGAATGTGGTTGATCTTATCTGGGGCAAACTGATTATTAATGTGGGGATCAATGTGCTCAGCGCGATTACACGGCTGAAAAACGGGCGGTTGGCCGAGTTCAACGGAACTCGCCGGGTTATGGAAAACGCGGTTAAAGAGGCGGTCGCCGTGGCTGCCGCTAAAAACATTCGGCTTCCTTATCCCGACCCTTTCGCTCGTGTCCTGGAGGTCTGCAGGGATACGGCGGAAAACATCGCTTCCATGCTTCAGGATGTCTTAAAGGAGAAAATTACCGAGGTTGACTTCATAAACGGCGCTATCGTGCGGGAAGGAATTACACTGGGAATCCCGACTCCCGTAAATCATACCCTGACCTGCCTGGTAAAGACCATCCAGGAGACCTACGAGGAAAGAATATAGCGCACAAACCTCCAGCTTGACTCGCTCATTATTTTAGCCCCAATAACTCATGAAGAATTATATTTAAACATTTCACATCCGTTTATGAAATCTTTTTCACAATTTTTATGAAATTATAGCCCCAAATTCGTAATATCCTGAATAAAATTCAAGCAATAATCAAATCGTATCATTTGCCCTACATCCTATCGATCGGCATTATAATCCCCATAACAGTTTAATATAATAGCAAAAACTGAGATGCTGGCAAATGAGTATCAATGAATGGGATCGTCTTTTGACCCGTTTGGCATACTATTTGCTCTAACCTATAGATAAATAAAGATAATCCGGATGCATGCGAACGTTTTCACGTAAGAAGCCGCAACCAGACAATCGTTCAAGCTTTTTCAGAAACAAAGCGTGATTCAGACCCAAAGGCAACCGGTATAACGTTATCTGTAAAAACAGGAGGAAGAAACAAATGACACGGTTTTTAAAAATTATTTTATTTTTTGCCGTTTTTTTAGCATCAGCCAATGTTCATGCAACCATCATTGCCGATAATTACGTCGGCGCTAACGACCATTCACGCGGTGATGTTATCGGTAATAGAGATGACTTCGATATATCTGGTGCAGAAGTGAGCCTGGTTGGAAATATGCTCACT
>JAFDHQ010000108.1 GCA_019308685.1 Deltaproteobacteria bacterium | reverse complement strand
TTTTACGAGTTCATCAAAATTTAGGTTTCAAGACAAATTAATTGGGAATTTCAACATGTTGTTCCTAAAAAAGTATGCCAGATACCGTCACGTTCCCATTTTTTTACGATTCTTACTCGGCTTTGATGCAATTCAAAAAGCAAATCCCTTGCCTGACCGCGCAATAGGCCGGACAGAATGAACCACTTATTATTATAAAAACCACGAGAAGTTATCAGATGCTTCATCACATCATAGTGTATGTTTGCTATCATAAGATCTGAAGGTGGGTCAATAAAATCCTCGGCACGCCCCTGAACAATTATAATCTGATCTTCCAATTTGTTTAAACGAACATTTTTCAATGCCGTACGTGCAGCTAAAAAATTAAAATCCACTGCAAGTATTTTTTTGCAACCCAGTCGGAATGCGGCCAGGGCAAGGAGTCCGGTCCCTGTTCCAAGGTCGAGAACCGATTCTATTTTTTCCCGGTTGAACACCAGTTCAAGGGCCTTAAGGCAGTCCTGTGTTGTGATATGGGTTCCGGTACCGAATACAACCCCTGGATCCAAAATAATGGGCAGTTCTTTACGGCCTGAGTTCATTTTTTTGCTTTGATTTTGCCAAGACGGCACGATGCTGAACCGGCCGACCTTAAAGGGAGTGATCTTGCCGCCATGCCATTGATCGTATGTCATATAAAATTCGTCAAGAAGGGCCAAACCCGGGTGTGATGTTAATATTTTTTTCACTTCATCACGGGAGGGTTTGGAGAAGAAAAGAAAAGAGTACTCATCCTCTTGCCAGTTGCCGATAAAATGGTTGCCGAATATTCTATTATTCGACTTCAACCGGCCTTGAAGATAATATATATAAAGATCTTTGTATGGCGGGTCCGGAAATTTATCGTGATCTTTATATCTGTGTTTTTCTTCAGTCATTTTGGGGTAAATGATCCATATACCAGTCCATGGGGTCCAGCAATGTATACCCCATCCTCTTTAGTTTTCTTTTCAACGGGGCAATATTTTGAGTTAAAAGGTAAGGGAAAACAGCCCGTTTTCCTTTTTCCCAGTATCTGGCAACCAGAACACTACCGAATGAAACATGCTCCTCGGTAATGGCATCGACAATTTTTTTCTTCCATGCCGTTGTCATCAGCCAGATGGGAAGACGGCAAGACGCTTCTGATATCACGATCCGAAACTATTCCGATGAGAAAATTATTCTCATCGACTACGGGAAGGTGATGAAAGTTGTTGTTGGACATTTTCGCCCGTGCTTGCAAGATATCAGCGTCCGGGTCAATGGTGACGGTATTTCGGGTCATTGTTTTGCTGATAAACATATTTTCCTCCAACGGTTAAAGATATTAGGCGCTTAGGGCTCGCGCAAAAATAACTTCACATAAAATCCTCGAAATAGCTCGCTATTCCTGTGGTTTTGCTCTTTCGGATCAGCCAAATCTGGACCAAATCTGAGCGCCAATTCTGCGAAGTTATTTTTGCGCGAACCCTTAGTAATTATTTTTGTGTTTTTTATGGCAAAAAATTGCTTAGACAATTAAGTGTTCCTTAACTTTAGTTCACTTCAAACTTTATCCGCCACCGTACTTTGGCGGATTTAGCTCACTTGTAACTTTTCCGGTTTATCCGGGTTAGGCATTTCAAACTTTAGTTCACTTTAGCAACTTCTCCAGTTTGTCCGGATTAGCCATTCAATAAAATTTTAACATGGTTTGCGGCCAATTCCGGAAGACGTTTTATGCAGTATCCCCCCTCTAGGACGGAAATCAGCCTTCCGTTTGAGTACATTCCCGCCAGCGTGACAATCCTTTGCATTATCTTTGAATATCCTTCCGTTGAAAGATTAATATCTGACATATCGTCGTCAACATGGGCATCAAAGCCTGCAGATACCAGTATCACTTCAGGACTGAACGCGCCCAAAACGGGAACAAGATCTCTTTCCACAAGACCTTTGTATTCTTTATCCCCCTGACCCGGCAACACCGGATAATTTCGAGTCGCTCCATACCCGTTGCCATCGCCGGTTTCAAAAACGCGTCCGGTTCCCGGAAAAGCAAATGTCGGGTGTTGATGGATGGAATAATAGAATACCGTAGGATCTTCGTCGAAAAGGTGCTGGGTACCGTTACCATGATGAACGTCGAAATCCACGATCCCCACCCGTTGAATTCCCCATTTTTCTTGCAGGTATCTGGCGGCTATTGCAACGTTGTTGAAATAACAGAATCCCAAAGCTGCGTTATGTTCAGCATGATGACCCGGAGGTCTGACAGCACAAAAAACATTATCTAGTTCGCCGGTCATTATTAGCTGCACCGCATCAAGTATGCCTCCCACGGCCATAAGAGCCGTCTCAAAAGTTTCGGCGCAAATTTGGTTGTCCGGGTAGTCAAAGGAGGAGTCTCCCGAACGACAGGCGGTTTCAAAACGTTTAATATAGTCTTTTGAATGGATCCTTTCAATCCACTTTAAATCTGCCCGCCTGGCCTGAATTAAAGTCAACTGAGGGAGAAGACCCTCTTCTTTTATTCCCTGATAAATGGCCTGAAGTCTTTGGGGCGACTCGGGATGATTGGGACCTGTATCATGGCGCAGATATCTTTCATCATAAAGCAAACCTGTTTTTTTCATATCTTAACCACAAGACTTAGTTAGTGTGCATCCATAAACGGCATCTTTCGGCCTCCGGCGGTGTTCTCGCTCGTTTTCAATCCTCGAAATAGCGCGCTATGTCTGCGGTTGAAAACTCGCTCGGGCCTTGCCGGAAACCAAAATCTACCATTTCTGGATGGACACTAGTTGATGATTTTTTCAAATATCTCAAAGGCCGCTTTAACCGATTTATTGTCCTCAGGCAGCTCAATGGTCGGGCGTCCGTTTAAGTCGTATTCGTATACCATATCATCTTCGGGTATGATTCCGGCCAGTTCCAGACCATTATCTTTAATGAGGTTCAGAACCGTATCGGACGGTGCCTCTTTAGCCTGATTGATAATAAGATAGCTTTTTGAGACACCGATGTTAAGATCTTTTGCAAGATCATTAATCCTCATAGCCGCCTGAAGCCCGCGACGGGAGGTATCGGAAATCGTCAGAAGGATGTCGACATTTTTGGTAGTCAACCGGCTGATATGTTCCATTCCGGCTTCGTTATCCATAACGATATACGGATAATTTCCGACCAGTTTATCCAGAAAATTTATCAGAAGCGTGTTTGCCGCACAGTAGCACCCAGGGCCTTCGGGCTGTCCCATTACAATAAGGTCGAAACCGTCATCCTCGACAATAGCCTGCTGGAGTTTCATTGAAATAAAAACGTCTTTAGTCATTCCCCCGGGCACGATCCCTTTTTTCATTTCCTCGCGGGCATTGCCGAGGGTGTCGGTCACTTTAAGGCCGAGGACTTCATTTAAGTTTACGTTACTATCTGCATCCACCGCAAGAATAGGTGTTTTGTCCATCTTTACCAGATATTTAATGAGCAGTCCGGCCACGGTGGTTTTTCCCGTGCCTCCTTTTCCTGCAAGAGCGATTGAAAACGGCATGTTGTCTTATTTCCTTTCCAAGATGATAAGTTAATAAAGTTGTAATTTCTACGAAGACAAATTAAGTCAGGCGAAGGGATCAGTCAAGCATCTTTTATTTTTATAATGTTTGAAACCACTGAACCGATTGAAAAGATTCAAACGCCTTGCAATAGATCGGGGTGTATGCTAAATCTTATTTTCTAAAACGGACAAAGCTGAACCAAAGAATATTGCAAAGAAAAAAGTTTTGCCATAAGAACCACCCCTGTGAAATTGACTCTGTATTTTACTGGGCAAGCAAAATTTACAATTAAGACGCTATGGAGCATCCGTATGGATTTTGAGCTGACCAAATCACAAAAAGAGATTCAAAAAGCGGCAAGAGACTTTGCCAAAGGTGAGTTTAACAAGGAGCTTGCACTTGAACTCGACAAAAAACACGAATTTCCGGAAAAAATATGGAAAAAAGCCGCTGAACTGGGATTTATCGGCATTCACTTTCCGGAAGAATATTCCGGCCAGGGGCTTGGTGTTCTGGAGAACATCCTCGTTGCCGAGGAGTTCTGCAGCCGGGATTCCACCATCGGCAGTGCGCTGATTCTCGCCGGTTTTGGGTCAGAGTGCATTTTACGTTTTGGTAGCGATGAACTCAAAGAAAAATTTTTGCCACCGGTTGCAGAGGGCGAAGTACTATCTGCCGGTGCTTTTACAGAACCTGATTATGGCTCCGATATTACCTTCATGAATACATCGGCGGAAAAGGATGGGGAGGAATGGATCATAAACGGATCGAAAATATTCATCACCAACGGGGAACTGGCTTCCTTTTTCTGCGTTCTCTGTCAGACCGATTCTGAGTGCAAACCCACATACCGCGGCATGAGCTTGATTCTTGTGGAGGCGGATCGGAAAGGAGTATCTGCTACGGATGTTGGGGATAAGATGGGTATTCATATGATGTCCACGGCTGAGATTAACTTTAAAGATGTCCGAATTCCGGCTTCCAATCTCATCGGAAAAGAAGGGAAGGGCTTTTACCATGTTCTGGAATTTTTTGATGAAAGCAGAATACTGGTCGCCGCACAGGCGCTGGGAACCGCTCAAGGGGCTTTTGATCGGGCACTGGCATATGTAAAACAAAGAGAACAGTTCGGGAAAAAAATTGCTCAATTCCAGGTCACACAGCACAAGCTGGCCGATATGGCCACGAAAATTGAACTGGCACGGCTTATTACTTACAAAGCGGCCTGGAACTTTGACCAGGGCCGCATCGATCCCAAACTGACATCCATGGCAAAAATGTATGCGGCCCGGACCGCCGTGGAGGTTGCGGACGAAGCCATCCAGCTTCTGGGAGGGTATGGATATATGGCAGAGTATGAAGTGGAGCGCTTTTACCGGGATGCCAAGATTACCGAAATTTATGAGGGTACAAAGGAGATTCAGAAAAACACCATTGCAAGTGCTGTTATCGGAAAGTTAAAGTAGAAATTTAAAAAAAGAGTAACCGTTCAATGTTCAATGTTCGATGTTGGACGTTCATCTTTCAAAACAATCTCGAACTTGAACCCTTGAACCCTCTGAACCCTGAACAGGTACAAAAAAGGAGGCTTTTCATGCTGAATATAATTAAAAAATCCATGTTAACGGGTATCGGCCTTGCTTTAATCGCAAAGGATGAGGTTGAAGATCTGGCCAAAGAGCTTGTAAATAAAGGCAAAATGTCTGAAAATGAAGGAACGAAGTTTTTAGAAGATCTTCAGAAAAGGTATGACCAAACCCAACAAAAGCTGGAAGAAAAGGTGCAAAAGGCTGTTAAAGATTTTATGAAAAAAGCGGATGTTGTAACCGGGGATGAATTGAAGGGATTGAAAAAGGAAATAAGGGAGCTCAAAAAGGCGATTAGCAAAGGCACGGACGAATCCTAACTAGTGTCCATCCATAAACGGCATCTTTCGGTCCCCGGCGGCGTTCTCGCTCGTTTTCAATCTTCGAAATAGTGCGCTATGCCTGTCGGAGATCCCGTGATGTTTTCGGGGCGGTTGAAAACTCGCTCGGGCCTTGCCGAAAACCAAAATCTATCATTTCTGGATGGGCACTAACTAAAGCGTCCTTTCCTAACCATAACAACGTGCTTACCCAATGCTTAGTATAAGAAAAATAGGTGTGGTTGGCCGAACATACCGCCATCTTGCTCGTTATCGCCAGATCTTAGCCGTTTTTTTTAAGTACGGCTTTGGAGATCTGATAGAACTATTAAAGATTGAGCAGTACATTGAAATTGGTCTTCAGCTGATTTCAAAAAATCGCCGCAGCCGCCTTGAAAAGCTTTCCAGAGCGGAAAGAGTAAGAATGGCTTGTGAAGAACTGGGGCCCACTTATATAAAATTTGGCCAGATTCTTTCCACCCGTCCCGATCTTGTGCCGGTCGATTTCATAAAAGAATTGTCAAAACTCCAAGATAATGTGCCGTCCAGCCCTTTCAGTGAAATCAGCAAGATTATTGAATCAGAACTGGGGGGGCCACCGGAAGATATTTTTGAATTTTTTGAAAAAGCTCCCCTTGCGTCAGCCTCCATAGGGCAGGTCCATCGGGCAATATTGAAGGATGGCGAAGAAGTGGCGGTTAAGGTTCAGCGACCGGGCATTAAAAAGATCATAGAAGTCGACCTTGAAATTATGCTTCATCTGGCAACGCTTATGGAACGTCATATAGAAGAGATGTCTCTACATCAACCGGTAAAAATTGTTGAGGAATTTGCCAAAACGCTTGAAAAGGAGATTGATTATACCGTTGAAGCAACAAGTATGGAACGGATTGCACGTAATTTTTTAAATGACCTTACCATCTATGTTCCAAAAGTTTTTCGGGATACAACAACTGAATCCATACTGACGACTGAACTTGTGGACGGAATCAAGGTATCTGAAATCGATCGGCTGGAAAAAGCAGGCCTTGACAGAAAAATAATTACCGATCGTGGTGCAGATATTGTTTTAAAACAGACAATTAAACATGGCTTTTTTCATGCCGACCCGCATCCCGGAAATATTTTTGTACTCCCCGACAATGTGATTTGTCTGCTCGATTTTGGTATGACAGGATCTGTTGACCTGCGTACCAGAGAAGACTTTAGCGATCTGGTCGAAAGTGTCGTTATGCGGAATGAATCTCGGGCAACGCAGGCACTTTTGAAATTAACCTATTGGGATGAAGATCCCGATATCCGGTTGCTTGAAAAGGATGTTGCCGATTTCATGGGCCGGCATCTTTATAAACCTTTAAAAGATATTAAAATCGGAAAATTGCTGCACAATCTTCTTGAACTGGCTTTCCAGCATCGCCTCAGGATTCCTCCGGATATCTTCCTCATGCTAAAGGCTTTCAGTGCTGTAGAAGGTGTGGGACTCATGCTCAATCCGGACTTTGATATGATAAAGCAGGCAGAACCGTTTATAAAAGAGATAAAACTTGCCAGACTGTCTCCCCAGAGGATTCGAGGTGATATCTTCAAACTTGCCATAGAGTTGGTTCAATTTTTACAGAATTTCCCTAAGGATATCCTATCGATCACCCGGTTGATCAAACAGCAGAAACTTTCTCTTAACCTTGAACATAAGGGTTTGGATAAAATGCTTTCTACATACGACCAGATAAGCAACAGGATATCTTTTTCAATTATCATTGCCGCTTTGATTATCGGGTCGGCTCTTATTGTTATTTCCAAAGTGCCTCCCCTTTTTTACGACATATCCTTATTAGGGATTGTCGGATTTCTGGCCGCTGCAATTATGGGGATATGGCTTCTGGTCGCTATTTTAAGGAAAGGAAGATTATAGCACCGTATATCCAGGCCCTTCCCCACCTTCCGGGCAGGTCCATGTTATATTCCGGTATGGATCCTTAATATCACAGGTTTTGCAGTGAAGACAATTTGACGCGTTCAGTTTGATCCGGCGTAGTGATGTCTTTTGATCCGTTTCGATTTCATATACGTCACCCGGACAAAATCTGGTGCAGGGACACTGATAAGTCTCATAACAATCCGTAACGCACAGGTCTGGATCATGGATGATAATATGGCTGGGTTGATCCTCCCTGTGCATGGTTTTGGACAGATAGACGCCGGTAAGTTTATCAACATATAAGACGCCGTCCAATGTCTTTTTTTCAGGGGCCGTTCGAATATTATTTTCGTTCTCCTTTACAGGATTTAATGTTTTGTAATCTTGTTTAATCGGCATGTTGTCATATATGCCCCGTCCCTTGGTAAGATACTGGGCTCCAAGATGGATAATCTTAATCAGGCCTTTTTTTGACAGAGCCTGTGAAAAATTTCTAACCTCGAAAATTTCTTTCTTTGCCCAGCTTTTTTCAAACAGATCATGGTAAACGCCAAGGGTTCCCCGGGTAAAATTGTTTTTTTCAACAGCATTTATGATTGCTTCGGCTGCCAGCATGCCCGATTTCATGGATACATGAATACCCTTCAGCCCGGGAGTATTCTGCATTGCTGCGCTGCCGCCAACAAATATACCTCCATCAACGGCCAGTTGGGGAATTGTAAAATAGCCTCCGGTTGAAACCGTTCGGGCACCCTGTTCAAGGACTTTGCCGTCCTTGAGTATACGGGCTACAAAGGGATGCTGTTTAAATTTTATGAACTCGTCATAAATATCAAGCCCGGAATCTTCATAGCAGAGCCCTACGAGAAACCCCAGAGCGACCTTGTTGTCTTTAATTTGGTAAATAAAGCCGCCGCCCGGCGTGTTTAAGCCAAGAGGATATCCAAAGGTATGGATTTCGTTTCCCCGGCTGGAGGTAAAATAATTATCTTCAGGAAGCTGGATAACTTCTTTGATTCCGGTTTCAAATACTTGCGGCATTTTTCCGGAAAAGAGATTCAGTTTTTGCGAAATATCTTGTATCAGGTTTCCCCTTGCCCCTTCGCCGAATACCGTAACCTTTGCCATCAAATCTATGCCGGGCTCAAAATTACTTTTGGGCTTTCCGTCTTTCTCAAGGCCTTTATCACCGGTACGTACTCCGGTTATGGTTTTTTGATCTTTGGCATAAAGAACTTCTTTACCTGAAAAACCAGGAAAAATGTTTACGCCAAGGTCTTCGGCAATATTGCCAAGCCATCTTGTAAACTTTGAAAGGCTGATAATAAAAAAGCCTTTGTTATGCATGTATCGAGGAATAATCGGAATTCGATACTGTTTATTGGGGGTTAAGAAATAGAATTCGTCTTCCGTTACGCTCGCTTCGATGGGGCACTGTTTTTCCAAGAAGTCCGGGATCAGTTCCTTTAAGGCGGCAGGGTTCAGGACGGCGCCGCTCAACGCATGCGATCCGATTTCCGCTCCCTTTTCGATGAGTGCAACTTCAAGGTTCATATTTTTCTTTTTGGCAATCTGCATCAATTGAATGGCACCTGCCAGACTTGCAGGGCCGCCTCCGACAAACAGCACATCAAAATCGATCTTTTCACGTTCAATTTTCATTTCAGTAACCTTCTAATAAGCTAAAACAAGTAAAACCCCTGTCCAATCCAATCCCTTGCTATTCCCTAATAGAGGGGCAATTTCAACTCCGGAGTAAAACCCCAATAGAGGGGTGTTATATTGTTTAAAAACTTTTTGAACTGCCGAGGCTTCTTCTGTTGTTGTGTCGGAAAAACTTGCAGTTCTGCCTGCACAGTCGATATAGAGACCCAAAGCAGGTTTTCTGCCATCCGTTGTGATTTCCTCCATCAATTCAACCGAATTAACCCTGGCGGATTCTATCATCTTTCTCGAATCCCTTAACATAAATAATATTTCTGTACCTTCCTCGAGGTCCGGCTCAAAAAGAACAATTCCTTCTCCATCCGGCATGGTCCCTGTAATCAGTCTGTTTACATAATTGCCTTCTTGATATTCTCCATATTTCTCCCCATGGTTTACTCCTATTGATAGGCGTTTGACGGGGACTTGTTTTCGCCAATCCCGATTCCCATATTTGTCATCGATGATCTTTACAATGGGCTTTTTATCTAATTCGTAAACCACGGGTCCCTTGATCTTTGTGATGGTATGATAGATACCATCTTGCGGTGTACACCCGTGCATAATGCGGTAATAAGGTTCAAAACTCCCACCGAATAGAGTGGCAACAATACTCTGTTCGGCAACATAAGAGCCACAAAACTGTTTTGTAGAACTAAAGTCATAATCTCCTATTACACCGGCACCGATTATCGGCAGTTTGGATTTAAATGTTTCTTGAATTCCACTTATTAAAAGGGGCGATGCATTCATAATTGGAGGTGTTGTTAATGTTGGAGCATGTTTTACGGAATCATAGAATATTACCATGAGCTTGCCGTCTATGCCCTCTGATAGTTTTTCAGCTATTTTTTGTCCAGCCGTCTTTTCATCTTTATCCAGATCTTCGGCAGCTGCGACTATATGTTGAAGTTTGTCTGATTCGATTATGGCCGCTCCTGCCGGATAACCTTTATATGAAAGGTAATCGTTGGTTATTATGCCAATGGCTGAACCGCCAATTATCGGAATCTTATCTCCTATAACCGTTTGCAGTCCTTTAAAAAATTTATCATAATCAACTTGCCCGCCGCAGAAAGCAAACACAAGAGAAGGTGTATTAATATTACCATTTTCTATTGCATTTTCAGCCACCTTAATTCCCAGGGAGATATTGTCTTTACTGTTATCATATCCGACACCCGCTTTCATTGTTTCTCTCCCATCATCGTCCTTAACCCGAATTGTTTATTTTGCCCTGAAAAACCTGGTCCTTTGGGCCA
>JAFDHQ010000107.1 GCA_019308685.1 Deltaproteobacteria bacterium | reverse complement strand
TAAGTTCTGCTTTCTTCCCCGCCCATGCATCCTCTTTTTTCTGGGTTTCCTGGCGGACCTCAATTGTCTTTACAACCCTTTCCTGAATCTTATCCGCCTCTGAACCGGCCTTTGACTGCCCCTGCATAGCAATCAGAAAAAATAAAAAAGCCACGGTAAAGGAAGCTCTTTTATAAAAACGGTGATAGATCATTGACTTCTCCTCAAACAAAAAAAGCGCAACTCAGATGTTTGTTATCCAAGTTACGCCTTCACTTTCTCCGCATCCCTTAGATATGGACCGGAGCCCGTAAGACATCCCTTACTATTTGATATTCTAATTTAATTAGGGAAGCCTAATAATCCAACAAAAAAACGATGTCAAGTCTTTTTTAAAAAATATAGGTCAAAAGGAATTCGGGAAATGAAAAGCGATTTTTGCCTGCATTCAAAGAATCCTCAATCTTTTCCCCCGTAAAGGGAAAAAACTAAAATTTGCAGGAAATGGATGCATAGAAAAATCTTCCGGGTTCATATATAATAGCCGGGTGAGCTCCTGAACCGGAAACAACATCCCATTCATATGAGCTGGCAACAGCATAATGCTTATCAAAAATATTTTCAACACCGAGATTTAGTGTCAACATTTTGTAATTATAGCCTGCTCTAAAATTCACCACATCCCAGCCATCCAGCTTTTGTTCTCCTGCGTCAATATCCACCTCTTCAGCATCTTCTGAGTGAATCCACTCTAATGTCCCCAAAAAATCCGAATGATCATAATGCAAGGCCAGCCTGGCTTTCAGAGGTGGAACCTGAGCAAGATCTTTATCATTGTTCATTTCCGGTTGAGAGTCTTTCCTGCCTCTTTGATAGGCCGCAGCAACTTCAACGGAAAGATCAGATATTATATCCACAACGGCCTTCACATCAGCGCCATAAAGATGTGCATCAATATTCGTCCAGGTTTGATGAGAAGCTGCTGTCTGCTTACCTTGCTGGTAAATATAGTCATCCAGATCACTGTAAAATCCTTTTATTTTCAAACTGTATCTTTTGCCTGTTGCCTGAAAGCCAATATCAAACTCTGTGTTCTTAGTTGGATCTATATCCGGATTCCCATGAAAATAAGGCGATGGTGACTGAAGGTAGCGTTCAACAGAAGTGGGTGTTCGAATACTCCGGCCAATCCCTCCGAAAATATAAGCGCTATCTGTAACACGGTATTTTACAGACAGATACCCGCTGGGCAGGTTGTCCTTATTTTTGTTATTATTGATCCCTGCTGCCAGGCTTTGTTTGAGGTTTTCATCGGCCTCTGTCTCGAACCTGTCATAACGGAGGCCGACGCCCAGTGACCATTTGTCAATGTCCTTATCCGCCTTGACATAAACGCCATAATTATAGGTGTCCACATCAGGAATAAGTTCGTCATCAAATACGGCTCCGGTATCGTCCCTGTACATGTCTCCTTCCCAATTGCGTTTATACATATCGATGCCATAGGTAAAAGTAGCCAAATTCGTTGATTGTTCATTTTCGATTTTTCCACCGGTAATGGTCGACGCCACATCATTATGTCGATGGAAAGAGGGGACGCCTACCAGATCTCTATATTTATCGTAAGGGTTGTGCTCCACCTTGTTTCGATAAAAAGAAAAAATTAATTTGTCTGAAAACGTTCC
Source organism: Deltaproteobacteria bacterium (assembly GCA_019308685.1). GTDB lineage: Bacteria > Desulfobacterota > Desulfobacteria > Desulfobacterales > UBA11574 > S5133MH16. Next base: position 7,142 of record JAFDHQ010000107.1, on the reverse strand, counting down.
CAATTCAGTGATGATATAGTCAGCCTTGCTTAAGTATGTTTTTTCGTCTTCTATATCCATCCCAACCCTTGGCGCCATAATATCCTCGCCATGGCCATAGGTGTGTGACAAGAGTATTGTGTGATTTTCTGTTGGGGTCAGTTGTAGTTTTCCCCACACATCTTGCTTTTCAAATGCCTTCATGTGCATCCCGTCAGCATTATATGGCCGGCCTCCTGGGGCAAAACTCCAGAGCTTGTTGCCATCTCCATCTTCGTACTGATCCGATTCGGAGTAATTATAGCCAATCAATCCCTGAACCTTATTATTTCCGCCTGTGAGGTAAAAACCACTGTTCCAAAAATCATAGCTGCCCCCTTTACCAAGGATTTCACCGTGAAATTCTTCTTGTGGTTTTTTGGTTACCACATTGAGGCTTCCCCCAAGTGCCCCGGCTTTTGTTACATCAAATGGCCCCTGTTTTACTTCGATTTTATCAACAGTTAGCATATTAATGTGTGATAGGGAGGGATCTTTTCTGCTGCCGCAGGCCCCTTCAAGAAGCCCATCGTCTATTAATACCCTCAGGTTTGACTGCCCGAAACCCCTTATGGAGACTTCATTCCCATATCCGCCTTTGCGAATCATGGTCGCTTCTACCATTTCATCCGAAAGGATCTCTGCCAGATCCACAACCTTATGTGTCTTAAGGGTTTTGCTTTCTATACTTTTTCCATCCCCCTGCTCTTTGGGGGCCGTGACCACGATTGTCTCAAGCCTGATCGGTTCTGCGTAAAGAAATGTTAATTGAGTAGCACCGAAAAAAACACTCATGACAAAAAGAGAAGATATTCCCATTTTGAAAAGCTTCATTTTCTGTCCCCCTTAATATCAATTCAGATACCTGTCCCATAGCGACATGGGTATCGTTTTTTCGAAAAAGCTTTAATTTATTTGCATAGTTATGTATGAATTTCAGGGAGGCTCACCGCCAGTTCTATTGATCTTCTCCGTTACATACTCTACTGGCGCAAGACCGACGTATCCATTGGCCTGCCTTTGAGCGCCAGCGGCCCTGATATACGAAAAATCAGGAAAACCCTGAAAATAACAGTGATAAAGACGCGTTGGTTAGATTGTGGAAACAGGCGGGGCTCGAGGCTGGATGGGTGAAAATTCTATCTGTTTGGCAAAAGGAGATTTGAGCGCCAGCGGGAATTCTTTCAGACATTCCTGTTGCTCTAAAAGGGTATAGGATGCACCTTTGTAAAGATTAAAGTGCAGTAAAAACGAGCAGATGGGGCAATCCTCCTGCTCTTTGGATATCGCATGTTTTTCGTCAATTGAAAGCGCGGCGTCTTGATGGCCGGAATGAACTGAGAAGTGGGAACATCCGGCACAATGATGGTGATTGTGATGGTGGTGGAAAAAGGGATGAACGAAATGTATCCCTATCGTGGAAAAAAGAAGCGCTGATAGGGCAATTATACTTATTGATCTAATAAAATGCGTTGCTTTTAGGTGACTCATTATCCTATCTTATTTACGAATTTTTTATAAGTGGGTTAAAATCTTCCCTCCAGTCGGGATAAGGCCTTCTCGACAAACTCCCAGACCCCCGGCTTATTCATCAGGGTTCGGTAAGGAATCTTTATTATAAAAGGTAAGGGAACAATCTCATGTATGAAGCTCCTCTCCAACGGGGCCGCCGGACTTGGTTTTGAAAACTTACTTCATAAGACCGATTTTCTCAAGAAAGTTTATGTGTATTCTTAACGGCAACTCGCAATACGGGTAAAAGCCACTGGCCATCTGATCTGTTTTTATTGGTCGTTGCGTCAGTTTGTGCGGACACTCAGAACAATCCCAATTCTCCCAGTGGAGTTTGGCCGCATGATTCAGACAGTTTTTATAATATGGACAAAAGACGTTTCTGTCTCCATTTTTATGGATTGGGATTTTGATCCATGGTTTTCAGCTCCTTTTGGGGCGAAGCCCCTAAGTTAATAGTATAGGAATTTCCTTTTTAGACACGGATTACACGGATGGCCACGGATAAAGGGCAGTGTAATCAGTGAAATCCGTGTCAGACATTTTTTAAGTTCGCCCGAAGGGCGCTAAGTTCAGTATTTATTGCCCTTGAAATGCTTTTGAATGATACGCTCCGGCGAGGTCCGCTCCGATGAGGTTCGCTCCGGCAAGGTCCGCTCCGGCGAGGTTGGCTTGGCGGAGGCTCGCCCCGTTGAGTTGCGCCCCGTTGAGTTGCGCCTGGCTGAGATCTGCCCCTCGGAGGTTCGTATCGCGGAGGCATGCCATCAGAAGGTTTGCCTGGCTGAGATCCGCCTGGCTGAGATTCGCTTTGCAAAGTTCAGCCCATTTGAGGTTTGCTCTATGGAGTTTAGCCTTGCTGAGGTCTACTCCAAGGAGGTCCGCATCACGGAGGTTTGCCCCGCGGAGATTCGCCCCGCCGAGTTCCATCTCGGTGAGGTCAGCGCCACTGAGATCGGGACGAATATCCGGATTTTTCTTCCTCCAGGTGTTCCAGGCCTTTACGCTTTCCTTTAACTTAGTCAGGTGTTCCGGATTAGCCATTATTTCCTCCTTCCAAATAGAATATCGCACATCTATATGATAATCCCCTCAAAAATCTGTGTGGGCAGGCAGTTACAAGTTAAACCAGCACTGATTACACACAACTATCTCCTTTTCTCCATTCAATGGTTAATGAACTGTGGATAATGGAGCTTTAGATATTTCCTTGGCATTAAGGACTTTTTAAGCCCGGTGTCAACCAGATCTCCCGGCAGCAAACGCCTATAGATCACGTCATTTTTGTCACTGCTAATATATAGAATATCGTTGTGAACAAACAAACACGTTGGCTCGGATGCAATTATAGACCCCAGGTACTCATGGGTTATGAGGCAATATACAAGAACTGATCCCCTTAAAAAGCTGGAGACATAAATCTTACTGTCATGAATAATTAAATCCGTGGGTTCCCTTAAATTATTGTTTAAATCTTCATTAGTTATAGCTCCTATTCGTCTCCCGGTCTTAAGGTCATGCTTCAAAATTAAATGGTCCCACCGGCTACTGATATAAAGAATATCACCGGCAATATCCAGGCCCGTTGCCCCGTTTAAATCCTTAATACTTAAAGCACCTGAATATTCATTTTTCAGGAGGTCATACATAAAAATCGACTTGCATTCCGAGCAACTGACATAAAGAATATGGTTGCGGATTCTTAAGGCCGTTGGGCTTTTTAACTCTTTAATGGTTATAGCTTCCAGGTATCTATCAGCTTTCAGGTGATATCTGAGAATTAAGGGGCTAACCCTGTTATTTATATAAAGAATGTGCTCGTGAATAGCCAGGCTCTGAGGATAATTTAACCTGTTGTTTAAAACCTCATTAGTTATAGCGCCCATGTATTTTTGATCTGTGAGGCGATAAATAAAAATTGAGTTGTTATACGCGCTGCCGGCATAAAGAACATTGTTGTCAATAGTAAAATATGTCAGTCTTTCAAGATTATCATTTAAATCCTGCTTTGTTATACTTTTAGTTATAGTTTCTATTATCTCCAAAACTATTTTTCTTATCTTACATATAATGCTCTCTACAAACCCCCTGTCATTGAGCTTTTCCCGGTCTTTTTTCCTTATCCAGACATCTATCTCATTCTTTTTCCAGAGGTATCTGACTTCAAAACCTTCCTCCTTTAAAACTTCGTCCGCTACAAAGAACCATTTAACGGATATGTTCTTTGCTTCACTTTGACCGGCTCTCAACAACTCTTTTAACATACTGTCTTCTGTAACATCTATAGGCTGAAAAACCGGGATCAAAGTGTCTTTTGAATCAGAGATTTTCGGTGAGTCATAAATGCCGTCCCTTATGATTTTCTCGATTTCCTCGAGGATCAGGTCATCCTGTACAGTGAATAATAAAGTATATAAAAATATTATCTCATCCTTATAACTTATTTCAGGAATGACCTTTTCTTTGAAGAACAGCCAATAACTGTACGATACATCGAGACTGCCGACTATCTTTTCTAAAAATATTTCCAATTGTTTATTGGATAAATGATATCCTTCAAACCCGTATTTCCCAACGTCAACGAAGGACAACCCGGACTGAGACACATTTTGGCAGGTGCTTGCAAGTTTAATCTTTCCCGCATTCAAACTTATTTTGTATGCTATGCTCCTGTTAACTTCGGTTTCCAGATATGACGACAGGAACTCGTCAAGTATCAAGAAATTAAATAATTTTTTATACGACAGATCCCTGCCCTGGAAAAAATCAATGGGAACGATTTTTTTCTCTATCATCCTGCTATCAATAAGCAATATGTTTTGACCGGCCAATTGTACAATTTTTAGAGCCTGTCTTAGCCTGTTGGCCATGTAAAATCGTTTCTCTATACTTTGACTCAGCTTTCGAACAAAAGGTATGGTTTCATCAAAAATGGTCTCGTCAAAATCCACCCTTTTCCTGAGAACAACAGGCTCTTTCACTACAGATGCTTCGCGTTTATTCAATTTGTGTATTATTTTTTCTATGCTTTTATCTATTTCAGGATTCCGTTTTATCCCTTTGATGTAATCTAAACAATGCTCGATGTTCTTGAGCAGGTGTAAATCTCCTTTTAAAGTCAGGCGAACCATAAATTCTATTTCATCCAGTCTTGAAAGAACAATCAGTTCATCTTTTTCTTTTATGATTTCTTTTAACAGCTCGTCTAAATGCGTATTGCCGGTTCTGATTTTAAAGTCAATGACCTCCGGCAGATCTTCAAAGATATCTTTAGCAACCTGTTTGACTATTTTTTTATGCTCTCTGTCCTCAAAATAAAAATGTTCATCAATAATCTGGTAGTATCTATTCTTATCGAAAAAATTATAGGGATATAGAGAAATATGTTTGCAAAGTCGCTTTGCGTTTCTCAAACTAACCGGATCCGGCAACGCTTCAGGGTATTTTTCTCTTAAGGTAACCTCCAGATCTGTAACTTTACCAATAAACTGTTCTGTTAGAAGATGGTAATTATCAAGAGGATATATAGATTTATGTCTGTTGATATCGCCTTTAATGATCTCTATTTTTTCATCTCGAGGCAAATCGCCAAACCAATGAGTAGAAAATCTCTGTTCAAACTCCAAAGAAAGTCTCTTGATTCCTTTGTATCCGGATCTATAAGGATTTCGAGTTGTTATAATCAGCCAGCCTTCGTTTGCAACGACCGTACTTGTATCGGGCAACTCCGTAAAACCAAATCTTAAGGTATTATTAAATACACCCAGAACCTTGGGCCGCGCTGAATTGATCTCCTGATATATGCCTATAAAACCTCTTTTCCCGTCTCCCATCATCAATTGTGGCAGGCTTGCCTTCTCTTCGGTCATTTCACCCGGTTTGCTCATTCCTATAGCTCTATAACTTAATAGGTCAGACCGGTCTGTATTTTCGCTGACTCCATAGCTTCTTATTTGACCCTGGATTAAATAAGAAATAAAACTTCCGATTCTATCCTTACCCGTTCCCTGCTCACCAACAAACTGCAGGTGTCTCCCCAATGATACATCCTTTAAGGCATCACACAGCAGCAAAGCATTCGTAGTGGTTAGATCTACTGCGTAATTGTAAGGAACGTCCTCTATTTTATCCGGAGCATGAGCATGGATCTCTATTTTGATTTCCTGCTCATTATTCTTATATTTGTATCTAAAGGATAAGTGTTTACTTTGATTATCGTTTTTTATTGCCACCGATTTAAAGTAAAACAGAGATTTATCTGATTTGACAAGTCCTCTGGGCTCTAATATTGCTTCAATGTTCCTGATTATATCTTCATCTTCTTCTAAGTAATTATAATATCTTTTGATTATATCCCCGATTCTGTGAATGTCTTCCGGGAAATGGGCGATATGTTCTACAATCTGTTCTAAAGAGGCTGTGGATAAAACCACGGAGATTAAACTTCCTTTTTCAAAATATTCGACTTTTCCATTTTCTTTTTCGACTTCTCCAAGATAAAACTTTCTTATCTGCCTGGCAGCGCCGACAAGGTTATGTATTAAATCTATTTCTTCACCAGATGCTGGTTTGCCCGGGCTGTAATTCATTCTTCTCCATAAAAGCCACTGCTTTTCTTCTTCAGGCGGCAGATAGTCTATATCAATAACTTCTAATCTATTTTTAAACTCCGATGAAAACTTGTCTACAGCATATCTTTCGCCAAGATTTCCTGTAAGAACAATTACCATGCCCTCACTTGCTTCATAAAGTTCTTTTCCTTTAAAAGCCAATATCCTTTTGTCCTGCACTATAGGATTTGCTTTTTTTATCACTCCGGGTTTTAGTTTATTTGCTTCATCCCAAACAATAATACTTCCCTCTCTCAATCCCTGAGCAGTCGGAGAAGGCGTGATCGTCATTTTTGGATTTCCATATCCATCCTTCACAATCCAGATATCTTCCGCTAATTCGTTTTCTTCCATATCTTCAGAACAGGAGACTACTCTCACGTCCTGGCCTAAAAGGTTGGCAATATAGTAAATTAATGTGTTTTTCCCACAACCTGTTTCGCCATTTATTAATATTGCCCCTTCTTTTCCGCCACGGCAATTATTTACTGCTTCCAATATTCTTATAAGATTCTTGATGTTCGTGGGTGTTTCTAAAATCTCAATCTTTGGTGTCCTTGGATGGTTCTGAGGAAATCTTCGAATCTTAAAATTCTTATATTCAGGATGAGTAGAAACCAGATACTCGATATTATCCTGCTTTATGGTTTTAAAATGTGATACAGTAGAAGGTAACTCGATCTTTGCTCTGCTTTTACACCTGGAAAAAACTGTCTCCAACTTCATTATCTACAATCTCCCTCTGTTGTAACTTCTCAATAAGTCCGGGTAAATCATATGTTGCGACTATCCGCTGGATTCCGGCTTTCGCCGGAATGACAGGCGCTTATACATAATCGTCATTCCGGCGAAAGCCGGAATCCAGTAAATGTTACCCGGACTTATTGAGAAGTTACTAGATTTTTAGATAAAACAGTGAAAAATCTTGAGAACATGGCTGTTCCCACCGTTATACAGAATCTATTTTTTATAAGCTCTTCCCTGTGTTCCATGGAAATTGCGAAT
>JAFDHQ010000106.1 GCA_019308685.1 Deltaproteobacteria bacterium | reverse complement strand
AATTAAATCCCGAACTCCGCTACAGGATAATTCCTAAAGATAATTATCCGCTCAGGGTTCCACCGGATAAAGGCCAAATGCTGTTGGCAAAGCTGGATGAGATACCGGTTTCACGCCTTCCCCAACGCGCTTATGTCTATCACCGGATCAGACCCGGTGAAAGTCTTTCCACCATTTCCAGACGATACCGCTGTAGCATCAGAAGCATTATGCACGCAAACAATTTGCGCCGATCAAGTTTTATTGTCGCAGGCAAAAAACTCAAAATACCACGCAGGGGCACCATTGTATACCGATCCAAGAAATACAACGGAATCGTAGACAGAGTCGTGGTGATTCTCTTTGGATTATTGCCAAAAGATACGGTACCACAACCAAAAAGATACAAGAACTCAATCATCTGTCTTCAACGAATCTCCACATCGGTCAAGTTTTAAAGATTCGCGAGAGCAAGGGTGATAAACCGGCAGGTGAGTATTTAAAGACATATCTGGTTAAACGCGGCGATAGTCCTTATGAGATCGCTCAGTTACACAAAATGCCACTGGCACGATTTATGCGTATCAACCAATTAACACCCAGAAATAAGATTTATCCGGGACAGAGGCTGTATGTAGAATAAATTGTTTTAGGTCCTAAGATTTAGGTTTTAGGTAATTATATTATATGGGTTAACAGACACTTAAAACCTAACACCTAAAACTTAAAACGCTCCTACCAAATCTCATATTTTGACTTTTTACGAGACCATTAATACATTCCATTAAGAAATGAATATGACATTAAAAACAATCATAAAACAGATCCCTCTGGGGCCGTTTCAGGTAATGACTTATCTGGTGGCATGCCCGCACACCCGCGAAGCGGTTCTTATTGATCCGGCCGGAGAGGAAAACAAAATTCTGGACTTGATTCAAGCACAAGGCCTCAAAGTCAAATATATCCTCAACACCCATGGCCATTCCGATCATGTTTTGGGAAACGCAAAACTCAAAGAGGCTCTTAACGTCCCGGTATGCATGCATGAAGCCGATGACCGGTTTTTTTCAGATCCGGCGGTTCGTGAAAAATCCTCAAAAGAACTGGGACTTCCGCCCCCTGATCCTGCGGACATAAGACTCAAAGATGAGGACATTATTGAAGTCGGAACACTTAATATCAAGGTAATCCACACTCCGGGTCATACCCCGGGCTCTGTTTGCTATCTCATTGACGGAAACCTCTTTTGCGGCGACACCCTTTTTGTGGGTGCGGCTGGAAGGACCGATTTGATTGGAGGATCTCTTGAAACGCTTCTCGAATCTTTAGAGAAAAGACTGATTGTTCTACCCAAAGAGACCATGGTCTGGCCGGGTCATGACTATGGAGACACCCCCACCTCAACCATAGCTCGGGAGATGGAAGAGAACCTCTATATTACCGATTTTATTCTAATCTAGTGTCCATTCATAAACGGCATCTTTCGGTCACCGGCGGCGTTCTCGCTCGTTTTCAATCCTCGACATAGCACGCTATGCCTGTGGTTGAAAACTCGCTCGGGCCTTGCCGGAAACCAAAATCTACCGTTTATGAATGGACACTAACCTAATATTTAGTCGCGAAAAAACAGCATTGCATTTTCAAGTGTTGACGGATATAAACGACAACTTGTTTCATACCATAAGAATTTATTGAGAAGTTACATTTCCGAGAGGCACATATGGCCACGTGGGTGGATTTGAAAAGTCAAGGAATGAAACGGTTTGGCGAGGTGGGCGCATGGGCTTTTGATGAATGGAAAATGTTGAATCAGAACTTTTTTTATGGAGAAAATAAACCCGGCGCCATTATCTGGGGAAAAACACCACAGGGTAAAAGTCTGGGGTATTATCATGTCAGCAAGAATTTAATATATTTAGATAAAAATTTAATGCGACCGATTTATCCTATAAATGATCTTAACTGGGGAATACAACATTTAAATAAAAGAATTGCCAGTGATGTCCTTCTCCATGAGATGATTCATCAAAGGGTCAACCAGACCGGCGGATGGGAGGGAGAAACCAGTCATAACAACGAGCGGTTTGTTGACGAAGTCAACAGGATTGCCGGACTCCTTGGCATGGATATTAGGGCCAAAGTTATCAAACAGGCAACCATTCAGGGTAAACGAATACGGCACAATGAACCCGGGTATCTAACCCTTAAGGAATTGTCCGATTTTCCATATTCATCCAGAACATATAACTATTATTACGGACGACCCTAATGAATTCGACTTTTTCGGATTCATCACAAATTAATGAAGTTCAAGATCCAAATCATCGGGCAGATTTATAATATCTTTCCACTCTTTCTTTTCTTCCTTTTTATCCACAGGCTTTTCCCGATCACCTTCCGGCCGTTCTTGCGCGTTTTCACGAATGTCTTTACACATGGTTAAACATCTCTTTGATTCTACTATTGTCCATAAATAAGTCAGTATCAACATATAATTTTTAAGGTGTCTTCTATGAAGAAGCGCTTTTTTTCGAAAGAAGACCCTCGCAGATTTTTCGGAACGTTGATTTCGAGACCTTTGCAAAACGCCCCCTTTTGTTGCAAAACTATTTTCAAATCTTTTTGTTGTCAAGAAAATATGGATGTTATTTTGCGACGATTTCACCATGTTATCGGAAAGAATTGTAACATATCAAAAAATTATGGGGTCGGCTCAATATCACCAATTAATAAACCACAACTTATTGAGAAGTTATAAAAAATACCGCGAGATGATCGTTGACTTCCGATGGATGGTATGTTTTGTTTAAAAGTTAATATGTTAACATATGAAAAGGCTGCGGAATGAAAAAATATCAAGAGATTACTGAAGCAAGGAGGGTGTTGGAACTGTCTGAACAGGCAACCATGGAACAAATTAAGTCTAATTATAGACATCTTATCCGTAAATGGCATCCGGACCGGTGTAATGAAAACAGTAAAAAATGTAAGGAAATGACAACCAAGATTATCGCTGCTTACCGGATTATTAATGACTACTGTAAAAACTATAAATTTTCTTTTTCCGAACAAGAGGTCAAGAATTATCTCTCGGCAGAAGAATGGTGGTTTGAACGTTTCGGTATGAATTCCCTTTATAGCGATGAACAGGAATAAGGACGTAGAATGAACGATATAGAATGTACAGACAACAGTAAATCAAAGGAACCATCGAAAAAACCTGCTTCTGAAATCCAAAACATTTTGGTTTTTCAGCAAAACGGCAGCGGTGACAAAAAGATAGAGGGTGTCAGACGATATGGAAACAACTGTTTTTCCCTTAAAATCGTATCCATCGATACTCATCTGCCCACGGTTATCGACGACACAAAAGAGTATATACCCAAGGACATTGAGGCTGATCTGGTTCTGGATTATCTGAAACATCCGGATCTTTCTTATGACCTTGCCGTGGTTTGCCGGGACAAAAAAATTCCCGTGGTCGCCTCGGGAAAGAAATTTCGTGTCAAAGGAGCATTTACCCCTCCGACCTGATGCGGACTCTCCCGGCAGGTCTGCCTGGGCAATTATGGAAACATGTTTGGCGCACCGGAGTTTGCTGTGACGGTTGTTGATGGAATTATTACCCGAATCAATGTTCTGCGCGGGGCGCCATGTGGCGCTACATGGGAAACAGCCCTTCGCGTTGAGAACCTTCCCGTTGAAGAAGCAATCGTTCGAATCGGTCTGGACGTGCAATACTACTGCATAGCAGACCCAGCGGGTTGGGACCCGATCTATGGTAAAAGCCCGGTCCATTTGGCCGGAAAATTTCACGCGGCCGCACTTAAAAAAGCTTTAAAACGTTTGTAACAGCTCATTTTGCGAATCTTTAAGATACAAACACTGTCACACTGTCAAGCTATATTTACACCATAATTATGTTGAAAAAAATTGAGGCGCTTTTACCCAAAGCGCTGAGTGCCGATAGCCACGCCATCCGTCGTGAATTAATACGGATTAAACAATCCGGCGTAAAAACCGCGTCTAATAATAAGATAAAAAAGAAAGTGGTCCGGCTGGAAAAAAGGCTTCAAAGATCCATCAAAAAGAAATCATGGCGTAAAGCAAATCGTCCGAAACTTATTTATAATGATACCCTCCCCATTCTTTCTAAAAAAGACGAAATTATAGATTTCATCTCAAAAAACCGGGTGATCATAATTTCCGGTGAAACCGGATCGGGTAAAACCACCCAAATACCGAAATTCTGTCTTGCGGCCGGACGGGGCATCAACGGTAAGATCGGCTGTACTCAGCCGAGACGGATCGCTGCAACCACTGTCTCCAAACGTATTGCCGAAGAACTCGGAGAAGAACTGGGCAAGTCCGTAGGGTATAAAATCAGATTCAAAGATAAAACCGGACCCCACACGTTTATTAAAATCATGACAGACGGTATTCTTCTGGCCGAAACCCAAAATGATCCGTATCTGAATGAATATGACACCCTTATCGTTGATGAAGCACATGAAAGAAGTTTAAATATAGATTTTATCCTGGGGTTTTTAAAGACTCTTTTAAAAAAAAGAAAAGACCTTAAAATTGTCATAACCTCAGCAACCATTGACACGGAAAAATTTTCAAAGGCCTTTGATAATGCTCCCGTGATAGAAGTATCCGGCCGCATGTATCCGGTGGAAATACGCTATTCAGAGACCGATTCAACACTCGAAGAAAGCAATGAACCAACTCATATACAGATGGCGGTCAACTCAATTGACAACCTGCAAAGAAAAAGTCGCTCCGGAGATATCCTCGTCTTCATGCCCACCGAACAGGATATTCGTGAAACCTGCGAACTCATTAAAGCAAGGAATTACAAAAACACCGTTATTCTTCCTCTGTTTGCCAGACTGGCAGGCTCTGAGCAATCCAAGGTTTTCTCACATATTCCCTCCAGGAAGATAATTATTGCAACCAATATCGCTGAAACTTCCATAACCATACCCGGAATTAAATATGTCATCGACACCGGCCTTGCGCGCATATCTAGATACACGCCAAGATCAAGAACCACCTCCCTTCCGGTTACCGCAATATCAAAAAGCAGTGCCGATCAGCGAAAAGGAAGATGCGGCAGGGTGGAAAACGGGGTATGTATACGACTTTTTTCTGAACAAGAATTTGAAAAGCGTCCGGTTTTCACTCCGCCTGAAATTTTAAGAGCCAATCTCGCGGAAGTGATCCTGAGAATGATCTCTCTGAAACTTGGCGATATATCGGATTTTCCATTTATTGATCGGCCGGCATCGAAAAGCATACAGGATGGGTTTGATCTTCTTTACGAACTCGGAGCCATCGTCCCTGGGCCGCGCCAAAAGAAATCCAAAGCGAAAACGCCCTTTTTGATCACTGAAAAGGGTCGGCTTATGGCAAAAATGCCGGTTGATCCCAGAATATCCCGGATGCTCATCCAAGCACAGACTCAAGGATGTCTTGAAGAGATTACGGTTATTGCTGCTGCGCTGAGTATACCGGATCCCAGGGAACGGCCCGCAGAGAAAGCTCAGGAAGCGGATCGGATTCACAAAGCGTTTAATGATCCGTGGTCCGATTTTATCACCCTTCTGAATATCTGGCGAAAATACCAACGGATATGGCAAAAAGAAAAAACCATAAAAAGCATGAAGAAATTTTGTAAAACTCACTTTCTTTCTTTTAAAAGGATGAGAGAATGGCGGGATATTCATGACCAGCTTTCTGAAGTGCTCAAAGAATACGGTTTGGATGACAATAAACACCGGGCCAAAGATGCCCGAAAAAAACAGAGCACTCCGGCGCAACCATCAAAAGTCAAACATCCTGACCAACTCTCTGAATTCGGAAGTCTTTATACTTCCATTCACAAATCGATTTTGAGCGGTTTTCTCTCCAACATTGCTGTTAAAAAGGAAAATAATATCTTTCAAGCCACAAAAGGAAAAGAAGTGATGATCTTTCCGGGATCAACCCTTTTCAACACTGCAAAAACATGGATTGTGGCTGCTGAAATGGTCGAGACGTCACGAATTTTTGCCAGGACGTGCGCAAACATTGATAGTGACTGGCTGGAAAAATTGGGTAAAAACCTGTGCAAATATACCTATCTTCATCCACACTGGGAAAGAAACCGAGGCGAGGTTGTCGCTTCCGAACAGGTAAGCCTTTTTGGTCTCATTATCGTTCCCCAAAGACCCATATCCTATGGCAGAATTGACCTTGACCAAGCATCTGACATTTTTATTCAAAGCGCGCTGGTAAACGGTGATGTTAAAAAGAAGTTTGATTTTATGCTGCACAACCAGAAACTTATTGATGAGGTTGGCGGCATGGAAGATAAGATCAGAAAAAGGGATGTTCTTGTCAGTGATGCCGAATTGTTCGAATTCTACCATAAAAGGTTAAAAGGATGTTATGATATCAGAACCCTTTCAAAACATATCAAACAAAAGAAAAGCGACCTTTTTTTGCGAATGAAACCGGAGGATATTATCCGGTATCATCCGGATGAAAAAGAACTGTCTCTTTATCCTGACAGAATTAAATTAGGAAGCCACGGATTTGATTGTGTCTACAAATTCAACCCCGGCAAAAATCAGGATGGTGCAACCGTAAAAATACCCTTATCCTGCGCCCCAATGGTTCCTTCAGAATCGCTGGACTGGCTGGTACCCGGACTCTTCCGAGAAAAAATAGCCGCACTTATTAAAGGTCTTCCCAAGGTTTTCCGAAAAAAACTGGTACCCATTGCGAATACGGTGGATGCTATCATGGATGAAATGCCAAAAACGCAACGCTCTCTGATAACAGAACTTGGTAATTTTATTTATAATCGCTTCGGGCTGGATATCCCCGCATCGGCCTGGCCTTCGGATCTTTTGCCGGATCATCTTAAAATGCGCATATCCATTACCGACCAGAAAGGCAAAGAACTTTGTGTCGGCAGAGATCCGTCAATTTTACGCCAAAACATTTCAAGTAAAACCGACCCTAAAGAATCGGGCGAAATGGAATCTGCCAGAAAAAAGTGGGAAAGAACCGGCATCACCGGCTGGGACTTTCCGGATCTTCCTGAGAGCATCAGCATAACCGGCGAAAACACGTTAAAATGGGTTGTTTATCCTGGTCTTAACAAAGCATCTCAGCAGGAAAAAAGCGTAAATTTACGCCTGTTTCTCCACCCGGACCAGGCACTCCATTCTCACAAAGAGGGTGTCTCCCGATTATTTGCCATTCATTTTTCAAAGGATCTAAAGTTTTTAAAAAAGGCGCTGACCCTGCCTAAAAAAAATGAGAAAATGGCCAATTATTTTGGAGGGGCCAAACGGCTTGAAAAAAAGCTCTTTGAAAGCATCATCAACATCTTGTTTTGTAAAAACATAAGATCCAGAGATGCTTTTTATTCATATGCCAAATCTATTGCGCCGACCATTCTCCCAAGAGGCCGGGATTTATTGGACCGAAGCATGTCTGTTCTTGAGGCTTATCATGAAACCAGAACCGTATTTTATAATCTGGAAACAGCTCACCGCACAAACCATACTTTCCTGAATTTTTTAAAAGAGTTAAGAGAAGAACTTAAAAAACTTGTCCCTGAAACTTTTATGAATCTTTACGACACCGAGCGCCTCATCCACCTGGTTCGATACCTAAAGGCCATGGATTTCCGTGCCCGTCGCGCTGTGGTCAATTTTGAAAAGGACCAGGCAAAGGCAAAAGAAGTCCTTGTTTTTACCGAAAGTTTGAATAAACAACTGAAAAAACTTTCCCTATCTGCATCTGCGGAAAAAAAAGCGGCTGTCGAAGAGTATTTCTGGCTGATTGAAGAATTCAAGGTTTCTGTTTTTGCTCAAGAGCTAAAAACACCGGTACGGGTTTCTAAAAAGCGGCTTGAAAATAAATTACAGGAAATTGAAAGGATGGTATAAAAAAAAACAGGGTAACTGTTCACGGACTTTTTGAAACCCAAAATTCCAAGCGCCAAAGATCAATTAAATCACAAATTACAAATACCAAATTACAAATAAATCTCAAATCTCAAGCATCAAATCACAAACAAACCCGCCTGCCATTGCAAGGCACGAGCGGGCAGGTCTCAAACTCCAAATACCAATTACCCTGACTATTCCGATTTTTCCAGTATTGATGAAAATATCTTTTTCAATTCGTTTGGCCTTCTTCACGATTATAAGGTTTGGAATTTTGAATTTCGGTCATTGTGATTTGTTTGTTTTTTGGGATTTGTTATTTGGCATTTCCACTAACTCAATTACACCGTGAACGGATACAAAACAGGTAATGGGTTGCCAACTCTAAAATCTGTCTGAAAGGGACATATAATACAGCGCTTCATCTTCCCGTCCCCGTTTGAGACATCCGGCTGCATAGATTTTGCATTTTCCCTTGAGGGTTTTTACTGCAGCTTTGTATTGGGTCCTTGAAAGCAGATCACTGGTAACAATTTTTTTTAAAGACGCTATTCTAAATTTGTCGAGTCCCGGGGATGCGGAAAGCTGGTCATTATGTCCGCCCCGTTTGATAATCAGCGGAGTATCGATAAGGTAAACCGGATATCGGCAGCTTATCCTTAACCATAAATCATAATCTTCGCATGCGGGAAGTGTTTCATCAAATCCACCGACTTCTTCAAACAAAGAGGCTCTGATCATCACGGCCGACGGGCTGACCAGACACAGAGCCAGGGAGGGTTCAAAAATCATTCCCCGGGGCTTTTTGTGCCTCTTTTTGGGATTGACTCTCATATTGTTTCTGATCCATAGTTCCTCGGTCTGGCAAATACAAGCGTCCGGGTTTGAATTGAAAAAATCAACCTGTCGTTTCAGCTTTTGCGGCAACCAGAGGTCATCCGAATCCAGAAAGGCGATAAAGCGTCCGGATGCCGCTGCAAGTCCACGGTTTCTTGCCGCACTCACTCCCTGATTCTCCTGCCTGAGAACCCGGATTTCGTCACGGAATGAATCGAGGATATCCGGCGTATTATCCGTGGAGCCGTCATCAACAACAATCAGTTCAAAGTCCCTGTAATCCTGGACCATGACGGAATCGATAGCCTCTTTGATTATCCAGCCGCGATTGTATGTTGGAATGATGATGCTAACTTCTATCGTGTGGCTTCCTTTTCTCATTTCTTTCACCTGAAGACTTTTTTTAACCGATTATTTCAAATTTTGCAATATTCCATCATTCCTTATATCGG
>JAFDHQ010000105.1 GCA_019308685.1 Deltaproteobacteria bacterium | reverse complement strand
TGTTGGGTATGAAAGTATTACTAAGTAAAAAGGGAGTTACAAAACGCCGTAACTCCCTGTTTTTATAATTTGGTGATCCCAGGGGGAATCGAACCCCCGTTACCGGCGTGAGAGGCCGGCGTCCTAACCGCTAGACGATGGGACCCATAAAAAAACTAAAACATGAATATAGAAAAGAAAGGTTATTGTCAAACATTATTTGAGACCTCTGAAAACCCTTCCTTTCAAAGGTCTCTATGTGTTGATGTATCCCCGACCCCCGGCTTTTTACCTTTTCCGAATCCAAAAATCAGATAAACAAGCCATCCTACAAACGGGACAAGGGCAATCATACCCCAGAGAGCTTTCTTCCCAATGGTACCGAAATCCTTGCGAATGATATCGATGATTGCAAGGACCGTCAGCAAATAAAAGAAGGCACTGATTTTTATCCACACAATAACGGTTGCTATGTCCAATGTTATCCTTTCAGGTTTTGAGGGCTTCGTAAAAAGTCCAATTTCTGCGTTGCGCTTCATTTCGTGTTCACTGCGGCATACTCAAATTCTAATCCTCGAAATACTCAATGTATTCCTATGGTTAAAATTATCGCCTTTCTTGAACTTAAACAAAAATTGACATTTTTCAAAGGTCTCAATTCGCGACGCCTTGAACTTGAACTTTTTACTTTGCCCTCTCAATTTTAACTTTTGAGAGGTTATCCGGTTTAAGTTTTCAACAGCGAGGCAACTTTTAATACAGCATCGACATACGGGCGACTGTGATTGTAACGATAGATAACGTTAACCGCTCGTTTTCTTTTTATTCCGCTATGCCACCCGTAATGTTTCAAATACGTTGCAACACTCATTATGGCATCTGCATGGTTAAACAGATCCACACGGCCGTCATTGTTGCCGTCTTTGGCAAAAGCAAGAATGTTGCTTGGCATGAATTGAGGGATTCCCATGGCCCCTGCATAAGATCCGTAAATTCTGGAGGGATCCATCTTTTCCCTTGTTGTGTATGTTAAAAACGCCTTGAGTTCATTGTAGGCCCATTTAGATTTTCTTCCCACCCAGTTTTCGAATTTTTTCTTTGTAAGTTTGTTTGATTTTGACACCTTGCCCCAAAACATATTTCGGACATCCGGATCCGAAAGTGAAGCCACGGTCGAGAGCATATTCAATACCGAAGGTCCTCCCAAGCGGGTCCCCAGCTTGGTTTCAATCAGGATGATGGCCGTAATGATCTCTTTGTTTACTCCGTATGTCCTTTCCGCCCGTAGCAGATCGGGTTTATGCTTGGCCATATATTTACGTGATTTTTGGATGTTCCCGGGTGAAGTAAAGTGATCATAATTTAACACCGCTTCACGATGGAATAAAAACAGGGAAGCTTTTTTTGTTTCAAAATAAACCTTCGGATGGCTGTATAATCTGATTATCGTATGTTTATCAAAACCGTCTTTTATGAGACTTTCTTGAAGTGTTTCAAAATATGTATTCCTTTTTTTTGCATAACCCACGGTTTGGGTAAAAAAAAAGAATGCCATTATCAAAAGACCGAACATAAAGACGATAGTTTTGATTGGGGTCATTTTTTCTCCGTTTATCTTATTATCGTTTTTGGCCTTTTTATAGGAAACCTACTGGACCTGCGCTTTGTAAATGTGGTTAAATGCTTGTATCCGGCGGAAAGAAGCAGGGGCAACACACGGTCATAATGTTGTCCCACATGTGCCGGGGAATGGGCATCTGAACCTAAAGTGATGCTGATTCCCAGCTTATGACATTTTGTAATAATATCCGGAGAAGGGTAAGCTTCCCGGACCGGATGATTATATCCACTGGTATTGATCTCCACGCATAGATTCTTTGTTTTTATTTTTAACAATATTTCATTACATTCTTCATCAAAGGATCTTGAAGGGTTTCTGCCGAATTTTTTTATCAGATCCATATGGCATATTACATCGAAATAATTAAAATCGAGCATCTTTTCGAGATACTCATAATACAGACCATATACATAATCTGTATTGTTTTCCCCATGTCTCCAGGCGGAACTCCCGCTTACAATATTCAGGCCGCTGGGGAAATGTAATGCTGATGCCACAACATCAAAGGCATATGTGTCGGAAATCTCTTGGAAAAGGTCCGTATAGGTCGGATTAAAATCGATCTCCAGGCCGGCTTTGACACTTATGGCATCTTCGTATTGTTTTTTTAAAAGCTGAACGGCCTGAAAATAATAAGAAATTTCACCGGGAGCCATTGAAAGCCCTTTTTCGGATTTCTGAAGGGTCAAATGATCCAGAAAACATATTTCACTCATACCGAGATTGATGGCGCTTCGAATATAAGATTCCATGGAACCTTCGGCATGATTGCAAAGCAGCGTGTGGATGTGATAATCGATCATAATTTATTGAGACCTTTGAAAAACGCCCCCTTTTGCTCAATTCCGGCGTCAGGATCAAATTTTAATCCTCGAAATACTCAATGTATTACTGTGGTTAAAATTTTCACTTTCCTTGGACTTGAGCAAAATTGAACATTTTTCAAAGGTCTCACATTAAAATAATCCTTTGATTTACTTACAAGCCGTTACTACAAGACTTTCGTTGATCAGATTTAAATGACATGATATGAGTTGGATTGTCAATTACTAACGCTTGAAATTCGTGTAAAAATATCTTTGGCATGGTGAAAAAAACTTCAAAAACCGTATTTTGCTGCCAGGCATGCGGCTATCAAACGCCCAAATGGATGGGCAAATGCCCTGACTGCGGCGAGTGGCAGAGCTTTGTTGAAGAAATTAAGGCGGTTAAACCGGATCAAGGGGCCATGCGGAGCCTGTCTTTTCCTCAAACAGAGCCTGTTCCCATTGATTCCGTTACGCTTGAACAAGAAGGTCGTCTGTTGACCGGAATCGGCGAATTTGACCGAGTTCTGGGAGGGGGGCTTGTTGCCGGAACCCTTGTCCTGATCGGTGGAGATCCCGGGATCGGCAAATCCACCCTTATGCTACAGGCCCTGCATGGTCTTGCTGGAGAAAGGCGTAAAGTACTATACGTTTCAGGTGAGGAATCCATCCGGCAGATAAGGATCCGAAGCCAGAGGCTGACGACGACCGGCTCTAATTTGCTTGTGGTCTCAGAAAACGATATGGATTCGATCCTGTTGATGGCAGATTCGGTTCAACCGAATGTTATTGTGATCGATTCCATCCAAACCATGTTCAGTCCGGACCTGACGTCTGCTCCGGGAAGCGTTACCCAGGTCCGGGAATCTACCATGCGGCTGATGCTCTTGGCCAAAAAGACCGGAACTCCTATATTTCTGGTAGGACATGTAACCAAAGACGGTGCTATAGCCGGGCCGCGGCTTCTGGAGCATATGGTTGATACTGTTCTTTATTTTGAAGGGGATCGCAACCATGTGTTCAGAATTTTAAGAGCGGTGAAGAACAGATTCGGGTCGACCAATGAAATCGGGGTGTTTGAAATGAATGAAAACGGCCTGGATGAAGTCCTCAACCCTTCGGCGGTATTCCTGTCCGAACGCCCTGAAAATGCGCCGGGATCTGTAGTTACGGCCAGCATGGAGGGTACCAGGCCGATTCTTGTTGAACTTCAGGCGCTTGCCAGCAGCACAAGCTTCGGTAACCCTCGAAGAACCATTCTGGGTATCGATCACAACCGAGTGGCTTTGCTGGTGGCTGTGATGGAAAAAAAATTAGGGATGCATTTAATGGGACACGATATTTTCATTAATGTTGCCGGCGGCGTTAAGATTAATGAACCTGCCGTTGACATGGGAATCGTGTCTGCTGTCGCGTCGAGCTTTTTAGACCGGTCCATTCTCAAAGGCACCATAATCTTTGGGGAAGTCGGACTAACCGGAGAAGTCAGGGCCATCGGCCATGTTGAAACCCGGATTGCCGAAGCAAAAAAAATGGGTTTTACACGATGCCTTATTCCAAAAAGCAACGTGAATCGAATGAGCCAAAAAAAAGGCATTGAAATAACAGGGGTAAAAACCGTATCCCAAGCGATAGAGGAACTGTTCTAATTTAACGTCTCGGGAACTCCATAAAATTATGAGAAAAGCAGCCGCTAAACATAACCGGTGGCAGGATCACTATGCACGCCGGGCAAAAAAAGAGAAATTTCCTGCCCGGTCTGTTTATAAGCTCAAAGAAATGCAGCAAAAATACAATCTGATCAAAAACGGAGACAAGGTCCTGGATCTGGGGTGTGCCCCCGGGTCATGGCTTCTTTATGCTGCAAAGCTCACAGGGAATAAAGGAGGGGTCGTGGGTATCGACCTCAAACCGGTTTCTGCAAAGTTTCCGTCTTATGTAAGGGTTTATCGAGGCAACATCCTTTGCATGGATGATGACTTGTTTAAACGAACCGGAAAAGATTTTAATGTGGTTCTCAGCGACATGTCGCCCGCAACTACCGGCAGCAGACATGTTGACAGTGCAAGGTCCTTTAATCTTTGCCAGGCGGCACTTTCCATTGCTCAAGAAACGCTTGTCAGCGGAGGATCATTTGTTTGTAAGATTTTTCACGGAGAAGATTTTAAGACATTTTCAGATTCCGTTAAACAGGAATTTAACCGGCACAAGATTTTCAAACCGCAAAGCAGCCGAAAGGCGAGCAAAGAAATTTATATTATCGGATTCGGGAAAAAATAGGAGGTAAATATGTCAGGGCATAGCAAGTGGTCTTCCATAAAGCATAAAAAAGGAATAACCGATGCCAGGAGGGGTAAAGTTTTCACCAAGCTTATTAAAGAAATTACTGTTGCGGCACGTTTTGGAGGAGGAGATCCGGCCGCAAATCCAAGGCTGCGGACAGCCATCCAGGCGGCTAAAAGTGAAAATATGCCCAAAGACAACATTGAACGGGCCATTAAAAAAGGTACCGGCGAACTGGAAGGCGTGAATTACGAAGAGAGTATTTACGAAGGATACGGACCGGGCGGCGCCGCTGTTTTTATAGAATCACTGACAGACAACAAAAACAGAGCGGTGGCGGATATTCGCCATATTTTAAGTAAAGCCGGGGGGAATTTAGGGGCCAATGGATGCGTGGCATGGATGTTTGAACAGAAAGGGTATATTGTTGTGGAAAATGATGCTGCAGACGAGGATGCTCTGATGGAAGTGACCCTTGATGCCGGAGCCGAAGATGTCAGAGAAGATGACAGTAATTATGAAATCATTACGGATCCTAGAGATTTTGAAGCGGTAAAGGCCGCCGTAGAAAAGGAATCGATTCCCTATATTGCTGCAGAAATTACCATGCTCCCACAATCAACTGTAAACCTTCAAGGCAAGGAAGCCGAGCAGATGGTTAAATTGATGGAAACACTTGAAGATTGTGATGATGTGCAAAAGGTTTACACCAATGCCGACATCCCCGAGGAGTTGGTTAGTGGATAACCCATCGGCATAATTCACAGCCTTCCGGGTCTTATAGGTTATTTATGAGATATACATCATTATCCATATCTTGAAGATAGGCCGCATAGTATCTGCCCTTTACCGTATCAAACCACTCACGACCCTGCCGGCGGCATGCCTTACAGGCTCCGTGCGGGACATGGACACACAGCGCTCGAAAGCCGGTGGATGCCTGTGTATCAATCTTGAACACGCCGGGACAGTCTGAACAAAACCGCAAGGTCTCCTGCTGGTTTTCGGAAATGCCATCGGTATCGTAATATATTCGGCGTTTTCTTTCAACAAACGGTTGGTTCGGCAAACTGAGTTCATTTCTTTGGTGCCAGGCATTTAGGATAGACTCGCACAGTTCCTTAATATAGTCCATCACCCCCGGCTCCTCCCGGAGCACTTCAGGTTTAAGATCCGGCTCGCGCACAAAGGAATAGTCAACGCCTGCAAGGGCCAAGATAATTCCGGTGTTAATATAGGGCAATGCCGCTTCGATGGAGTACCCGCCTTCCAGCACACAAATATCCGGGTCGAGCAATTCGTTCAGTCTGGCATACCCTCCCGCAGTAAATGCCATATGCGTAATCGGGTCCGAGTAATGATTGTCCTGACCCGCTGAATTTATTACCAGATCCGGCTTGAATTCATCCAAAACGGGCAAAATAAGATTCTCTATGGCATGCAGAAACCCCTGGTCACTGGTTCTGGGAGGAAGGGGCACGTTCAGGGTCAACCCCAACGCTCCAGGACCACCGAATTCATCGGTAAAACCTGATCCGGGATACAAGGTTCGACCGTCCTGATGGATGGAAATATAGAGCACATTCGGATCATGCCAATAGACATCCTGAGATCCATCACCATGGTGACAGTCGGTATCGACAATGGCGATCTTCTTGATATGGGGATAGTGCTTGCGGATCCACTCAACCATTACGGCTTCGATATTGATATTACAGAATCCCCGAGCACCATGTACCACGCGCATGGCATGATGTCCCGGAGGCCGTACCAGTGCAAATGCCTTTTTTACCACGCCTTCCAATACCAGCCGGGCCGCTTCGATACATCCCCCGGCGGAAATGTTGTGAGAGGGGGTTATTCGGGAGTTCACGTCTGGAACGCAGAAATGTGCCCGATGGATATCTTCTTCACGTGCCACACCTGCCTTAAATTCTTTAATCCCTTCGATATCGAGAAGCCCTTCTTCAAGTACCTGATCCTGAGTGTATAAAAGCCTTTCCTGTCTTTCGGGGTGTGTCGGGCTTATCTCCCAGTCATATGCCGGAAAAAAGATCAAACCGGTTTTGCGTTTTGCCTGAATCATAATTCTCTCCATCCACTGATAATTCCAGGCCGGCTCTGAATCTTGGCACGCAGATTCTTACCGGTGGTATTGAAGCCATCGACCATATTGAAACTCTGCTGTTCAATCACGTCAGTTTCAATATCATCAGACAGTCCCAGATACCGGGCATTGTCCCTGAGCGCTTGGTTTCCAAACGATATCATGTCGTTCAAGGTGTACCATGCAGGTATTTTCATATCCACATCCAGCTCCGGACAAATGAATCTCTTGATTTGGGTGTCCGCCAGAAGGGTTATCTGAGCCGTGGTCCTGGCCAGGGCTGCCCCCAGGGCATTCGCCACTTCGAAATGATCCGGCACCAGGCATTTCATCTGAAACATATCCTTAATATAGGGTTTAAGCGTTTTTGCCGGACCACCAATAACCATTACCTGTTCGGGTTTGACCGGATCGGGGTGCAGCATTTCGTGTATGGTATACACTGGGCAACTGTTAACTTCATGAATAAAATCGTCACAAGAATCCTTTATTGTTTTTACCAGTTCACCGACAATGGCCCGGGCCAGTTCCGGTATTTCTCTGTTCATTTGGCGGGCCAGCGGAGCAAGAGACTGTTCAGCCTCATTCAAATTCCCCCTTTCAAATTCACCCAGGACACATAAGGCATCCATTGGTGTGGGCTGGAGACCCCCCATACACACGGGTGGTCCATAGCGATGGGGACCGACGCTTAGCCCGCCATCGGATGTGCAAACCTGAGAATCACCTCCGGCACCCACACTGACCATCTTGAGGCCCCTGACCAATGTTTTCAATCCACCGACACATACACCCCGGGGTTCCAGCACGGGAACGCCATCAATAAGAATTCCAATATCTGTTGTGGTGCCACCCACATCGAGTATGAGCGTTGTCCCTGAATTTTTCTTGAGGGCGATGCCTCCCATCATACTGGCCGCCGGTCCCGATAAAATGGTTTCCACCGGAAGCCTGTCCGCAGCGGATGAAGAATAGGTTCCACCATCGGCCTTTAGAAACAGGATGTTGCTGGTTATTCCCAATGCTTCCAAAGCATTTTTTACTGATAGGACAAATCTTTCCTGGATGGGCATCACGGCGGTATTAAAATAGGTGGTATGCAGTCTTCGTGGAAAATTGAGGCTGCCACTCATGCGGTGACCCATGGAAATATAGTGAAACCTATCCGCTATCAGGGAATAGATCGTTTTTTCATGGGTTGGATTACGCACCGAAAACTTCCCAATGACACCCACGCCTTCCATACGGTTTTTTTTCAGAATCTTTGCAACTTCCAAAATCTGATCTTTCCGGACCGGGATGTACTCTCTGCCCCGGTGGTCTATGGCCCCCTCTATCAGATGAAAATCATTTGACAAAAAATAGTTTCTCGGATTCACACCCGGGCCGGCAGATACGATCATTCCCGTGGCAGCGTACTTTTTTTCAATGATGGCATTGGTTGAAAGAGTAGTGGACAGCACGACCCTTTTTAATAAATTACAATCCACACATAAGCCTTGAATGGCCCCGATGATTGAATCAACCAGATTTTCTCCGGTAACTACTTTTGCGGTTGAAACTATTGAATTATCCTTGACACACACTGCATCTGTGTGAGTGCCGCCGATATCGATACCCAAAATCATGTATGAGTCCTCATTGAGAAGTTGAAGAAATTTTCAGCCTGCGTATATTCTTATAAATTCCAATTGGATATAATCAAGTCCATAAATTAGCCTCAACCATATCCGCATAAGCATCAATTAGTAAATTTCTGTGCTTTTTCTCGATTACATATATTTCAACAAAGGAGTCTCTTAACGCTATTTTGATTTCCTGACAAGACTTTTTGCTTTTCGCAATACAGCACCGTGAGATGTATGGGCACTCAAAATGAAACCTTATTTTTGAATGAACCGTAAAATCAAGCTGATAGTCTATTTTTAAACTCGCATGTCCCTTTTTTTTCCATCTTGACACATCTCATTCATTTATTTATAAATCTGCTTCTAATTTAAAATTCACACGCTAAGGGTTCGCGCAAAAATAACTTCGCAGAATTGGCGCTCAGATTTGGTCCAGATTTGGCTGATCCGAAAGAGCAAAACCACAGGAATAGCGAGCTATTTCGAGGATTTTGC